>JAHZLQ010000017.1 GCA_022599775.1 Gammaproteobacteria bacterium | reverse complement strand
CGGGCGTTCGGGCCCGGGCACCGCGTGGGCACGTTGCGCTTTGCCCACCCTACGGGCGCCTGTTGGTGGTGACGTTGGGTGGTGTGTTGGCCTTGGCCTGAGCGCAGCAAGGATTCGGTACCCGATGTACGCAATTCGCGACGCCGCCCGTAGGGTGGGCAAAGGCCGAAGGTCGTGCCCACGCGGATGCGTTCATCCGGGCACCGCGTGGGCACGTTGCACTTTGCCCACCCTACGGGCGCTGTTGCCGTTCCCGGGTCCCGGCTTCCAGACATGAGCGCCACCCAACGCATCGTTCGCGAACGCCGCCAGTACAACAAATGGGCGGCCACGCAGACCATGGAGGACTATGCGCTGCGCTACACCGCCGACAAGGCGCGGCGCTGGTCGCCGTTCCGCGTCGGCAATACCGCCTTCGGCGCGATCGCGTTTCTGGCCTGCGAGGCGATCGGCGGCAGCCTGACCCTGCAGTTCGGCTTCAGCAATGCCGTGACCGCGATCGTCGCGGTGTGCGCGCTGATGTTCCTGATCGGCCTACCGATCAACCGCTACGCGGCGCGCTACGGTCTGGACATCGACCTGCTGACGCGCGGTGCCGGCTTCGGCTATATGGGCTCGACGATCACCTCGCTGATCTACGCCTCGTTCACCTTCATCCTGTTCGCGATCGAAGCCACGATCATGTCGGCGGCGCTGGAGATGGCCTTCGGCATTCCCTTGTGGCTGGCGCACATCTTCAGTTCGCTGGTCGTGATTCCGATGGCGATCTACGGCATCAGTTTCATCAACCGCATGCAGATCGCCACGCAGCCGATCTGGTTGATTCTGCAACTGGCGCCGGTGGTCTACATCCTGTTCTGGCATGCGGATGATCTGCCCGAATGGCGCAGCTTCGCCGGGGAGCATGGCGACGGCAGCATCGATATGCTGTTGTTCGCGGCCTGCGCGTCGACATTGCTGTCGCTGCTGCCGCAGATCGGCGAGCAGGCGGACTATCTGCGCTTTCTTCCGGACCGTCGCCGCACCGGCTTGCTGGCCTGGTGGGGCGCGATGCTCAGCGCCGGGCCGGGCTGGGTATTCATGGGCGGCTTCAAGCTGGCGCTGGGCTCGCTGCTGGCGTGGATGGCGTTCAGTTCCGGGCTGCCGGCGGAGCAGGCCGAGCAACCCACGCAGATGTTCCGGCTGGTGTTCGAGAGGATGGTCGGTTCGCCGGGGCTGGCGATCGCGCTGACGGCGTTGTTCGTCGTCACCTGCCAGCTCAAGATCAACGTCACGAATGCCTACGCCGGTTCGATCGCCTGGTCGAATTTCTTCTCGCGGCTCACCCATGCGCATCCCGGCCGCGTGGTGTGGCTGGTGTTCAATGTGGCGCTGGCGCTGCTGCTGATGGAGATCGGCATCTTCGGCGCGATCTCCAGCGTGCTGGTTCTCTACGCCAACTTCGCGGTCGGCTGGATCGGCGCGCTGACGGCGGACCTGGTGATCAACAAGCCGCTGGGTCTGAGCCCCAAGATCATCGAGTTCAAGCGCGCGCATCTGTACGACATCAACCCGGTGGGCGTGGGTGCGATGGTGACGTCGATCATCGTTTCGACCGCGGCCTTCGCCGGTGTGTTCGGACCGATGCTGCAGGCCCTGTCGCCGTTCGCGGGCCTGCTCACGGCCTTCGTGATGGCGCCGGCCATCGCCTTGCTGACGCGTGGCCGCTACTACCTGGCACGGCCGCCCACCGGGCTGCCGGAGGGGCAGGCCGAGCTGCGTTGCGTGATCTGCGAAAACACCTTCGAACGGCCGGACATGGCGATGTGCCCGGCCTACGGCGGCGCGATCTGTTCGCTGTGTTGCAGCCTGGAAGCACGCTGCCATGACCTGTGCAAGCAGGACAGCCGTTTCGGCCAGCAAATCAGCGTGGCGCTGGGCAAGCTGCTGCCGGCGGCGCTGGCGCCGTCGATCCGCACCAGCGTCGGCCAGTTCCTCGGCATCCTGTTCCTGTTCGTGCTGGCGATCGCCTGCCTGCTCGGTTTCATCTACCTGGAATACGGCGAGCACGTGCCGGCGGCGCGCGATGCGATCGCCACCACCTTGTGGATCGTGTTCCTGAGTCTGTTCCTGTTGTCCGGCGTGGCCTCGTGGCTGTTGGTGCTGGCGCACGAAAGCCGCAATGCCGCGCAGCAGGAATCGCAGCGCCAGACGGCGATGCTGATGGACGAGATCGAGGCGCACAAACGCACCGACGCCGAGTTGCAGAAGGCCAAGGAAGTTGCGGAAAGCGCCAATGAGGCCAAGAGTCGCTACGTGTTCGGCATCAGCCACGAGATTCGCTCGCCGCTGAACGCGATCTTCGGCTATGCGCAGTTGCTGGAGCGCGAACCGAACAATCCGCCCAAGAACGCGGTCCGCGTGATCCGGCGCAGCGCCGAACATCTGTCGAACCTCGTCGAGGGTCTGCTCGACATTTCCAAGATCGAAAGCGGGCGCCTGCGCCTGAATCGGGACCGTGTGCGCTTCGGCGAATTCCTCGAACAGATCGTGGACATGTTCCGCCTGCAGGCGGCCGCCAAGGGCATCGGCTTTCACTATCACCGGCCGGCGCAATTGCCGACCTGGATACGCACCGACGAAAAGCGGCTGCGCCAGATCCTGATCAACCTGCTGTCGAATGCGATCAAGTTCACCGAGCGCGGCGAAGCCAGCCTCACCGTGCGCTACGCCAGCAGCCAGCTCGCCGAGTTCGAGGTTGCGGATACCGGCATGGGCATTCGCGAGGAAGACCTCGAAGACGTCTTCAAGCCGTTCGAACGCGGCGGTATGCCCGGCGCCAAGATGCAGCCCGGCAGCGGTCTGGGCCTGGCGATCACGCGCGTGATCGTGCAGATCATGGGCGGTGAGATCGTGTTGCGAAGCACGCCGGGGCAGGGCAGCCGCTTCGTCGTCAAGCTGATGCTCGGTGCCGCGCAGGACGATCACGATGCTGCCGAGGCGCGCCGACGGATTCGCGGTTATCGCGGGCCGCGCCGCACTGTTTTGCTGGTCGACGACGATCCCGTGCATCTGGAGCTCAATCGCAAGCTGCTCGAACCGCTGGGCTTCGCCTTGCTCTACGCGGCCAGTGGCGAGGAAGCGCTGTCGCTGGCGGCGGACATCAGCCCCGATCTGGTGCTGCTGGACATCGCCATGCCCGGCATCGGCGGCTGGGAAACCGCGCGCATATTGCGCGAGCGGGCGGGCCGCAGCCTCAGGATCATGATGGTGTCCGCGAACGCGCACGAGTACAGCCCCGGTGGCGAGGGGGCGCCGCACGATGCCTTTCTGATGAAGCCGATCAATGTCGACGTGATGCTTGATACCGTCGGTACCTTGCTCAAGCTCGACTGGATTTTCCAGGCCGAACCGGCCGATGCGGGTAGTCCCAGCGAGCCCGCCAGCAGTGACAGTCCCAGGGTGCCCCTGAGCGCGCTGCCGTATCTGGAAGAGCTGCTGCAGCTCGGCAGGATCGGTCATGTGCGCGGTATCGAGGCCAAGCTGCGCGAAATGGAATCGGCCAACTCCGAGAACCAGGCACTGGCGGTGCAGCTGCGCACCCTGATCTCGGATTTCGACCTCAAGCGCTACGTTTTCACCCTCGAACAGGCGCTGCCCGATGCCAGCTGAAACGCGCCGCCGCGACATCGTGTTGGTGGTCGACGACACACCGGAAACCCTGAGCTTTCTGACCGATACGCTCGACGCGCTGGGCGCCACGGTGCTGGTGGCCACCGACGGTGAGAGCGCGCTGAAACTGCTCGGGCAGATCACGCCCGACCTGATCCTGATGGATGCGGTGATGCCCGGCATGGGCGGATTCGAGGCCTGCCGCAGGATCAAGCGGGAGAAGTCGCTGGCCCATCTTCCGGTGATCTTCATGACCGGACTCAGCGACTCCGAACACGTGATCGAAGGGCTCGATGCCGGCGGCGTCGACTACGTGACCAAACCGATCGTCGTCGACGAACTGCTGGCGCGCATACGCGTGCATCTGGCCAATGCACGCGCGGTGCAGGCGTCCAGTCGCGCGCTGGACGCCACCGGCCGGTTCCTGGTTTCCACCGATGCCGATGGGCAGTTGCTGTGGTGTACGCCGCGTGCCGAGCAGTTGCTGGCGCAACTGTTTCCGTACGAAACCGATCGCGCGGCGCGACTGCCGGCCGATGTTGCGGCCTGGCTGCGCGATCTGCGGGCCGGCGGCCACAGCGGCGATCTGCTGCGCGAAAACCGGCGCCTGCAATTCACCTTCGTCAGCTCCACCGAGCCCGGAGAATTCCTGTTCCGCGTGGTCGAACTGCTCAGTGACGGCGATGCCCAGGAGCAGGCCGAAGCGCGGCAGCTGAAGGACGCGCTGCCGCTGACCCAGCGCGAGGCCGAGGTGCTGCTGTGGGTCAGCCGCGGCAAGGCCAATCGTGAAATCAGCGAGATCCTCGGCATCAGTCCGCGCACCGTCAACAAGCATCTGGAACAGGTCTTCATCAAATTGGGTGTGGAAAAGCGCGCGGCCGCGGCGGCGCGCGCCACCAGCGTGCTGTCGGCCTGGAAGTAGCCACATGAATCCGGCTGTGGCGTGCGAGGTCGGGCACGACCGTGCCCAAGCCGTTAGGCTGGCACGCCCCGCACGGACCTGACTCGTTTTGCGCAACGTTCCAAGCACGCCGCCGCTTGTGCCCTCGTTCGCCCAGACCGCCCGCATCACGGCGGCCGGTCTGGCGTGCATGCTGGTCGGCATCGGCCTGGCGCGCTTCGGCTTCATGCCGATGATTCCGCTGCTGGTCGAGCGCAGCGGATTCTCGCCGCACCACGCGGCGCTGCTGGGCGGCGCCAATTTTCTGGGTTATCTCGGCGGCACCCTGATCATGCGCCGTCGCGGTGCGACGGTGCCGGTCCGGCTGGGCAGCGTGCTGATGCTGCTGGGCGCGGCCGCCAGTTTCCTGGCCTTCCTCTGGACCGATTCCTTCGCGCAACTCGCGTTATGGCGCTGGCTGTCCGGGGCGGTCGGTGCCGGGCTCATGGTGCTGGTCGGGCCGGCCGTGCTGGAAAGCGTGCCGCCCCAATGGCGTGGGCGCTGCTCGGGGCTGGTGTTTGCCGGAATCGGTGTTGGCGCCCTGTTGTCCGGTGCGATGACACCGCTGTTGCTGCCGCTGGGCACCAAGGCAATCTGGATCGGATTCGCGCTGATTGCGGCATTGGCCGCCGTGCTGGCAGGGTTCGGCCTGCCGAACATCCGGCCATTCCCGGCCGCGTCTCCGCAAACAGAAAATCACCGCATGGACGCGGCCACGATTCGCGTCGTGCTGGCCTACGGTTGCTGCGGCTTCGGCTTCGTGCCGCATGCTTTGCTATGGAGCGATTTCGTGGCGCGCGAACTGGGCCGTGGTGTTGGTGGTGGCGCCAGTCAACTGATGCTGCTCGGCGGCGGTGCCGCAATCGGTCCCGCGGTGCTGGGGCTGATGGCGGATCGCATCGGCTTTCGTCGCGCGTTCTGGATGGCTTTGCTGGCGATGGCGGGAGCCGTGGCGATGCCGCTGCTGTCGGTGGCCGCGCCGGCCCTGATCGTGTCTTCGGTGCTGACCGGCGCGCTCGGCATCGGTCTGGTCACCCTGGCCTCCGGTCGCCTCGGCGAGTTGTTGCCACGCAGCGCGATGACCCGCGCCTGGGCCACCGCAACCCTGTCGTTCGCCGGCGCGCAGGCACTGGGTGCCTTGAGCCTGCCGTGGCTGTTGGTGCGGCCGCACGGCAGCGCCATGGTGTTCGCACTGGCGAGCGCAGTCCTGATTGCCGGCGCGGTGCTCGGCGTCTGGCCGCGTTCGGTGGCTGCTCCGACGCGCTGAAAGTCCTTGAGAGGGGCACAATGATTTTTCGGACAATTCGGCCGGACATCACTCCTGAACGACGAAAGACAAATGCGAAAACACACCGGCCGACACCGCTTACGACTCAAGAATGTAGCGCAACCGCTGTACAGTCCTTTGGTGAGATTGAAGCGGCCGGGGAAAACACACAATCATGTGCGCAATGGGCGCGGGCCTGAATGATCTTGAGGCCGATCCTCTCGCCCAAGGAAGCGACAGTCCGGTTGGTTATCGAAGCATTGAATCCCGATATGAAAAGTCTGATCAATTTCCGTGATTTTGGTGGCCTGTCCACCCTGGACGGCCGACGTGTCCGCTCCGACCGCTTGTATCGCTGCGGTCAGCTTTCAGGCGTGAGCGAGACCGACCTGCGTGGAATCATCGGCCTGGACTTCAGCGTGATCGCTGATCTGCGCTATCTCGACGAACAGCAGTCCCACCGTTCCCCCTGGCCGGAGCACTACGCGGTGCGCATCGTCTCGCACGGCAGCAATCGCGAAGCAGAAGCACCGCACGAGGCGCTGGTCCGCGAGGGACGGTTGAATCGCCAAACCGTGATGGAGTTCTATCTGGAGCTCAACCGCGAGCTCCCGTTCGACCCGCTCTATCGCCCGGTGTTTTCCCAGGCGATCCAGCGCCTGGCCAGTGATGGCGGCCGAATCCTCGTGCACTGTGCGGTCGGCAAGGACCGCACCGGCGTACTGGCGGCGTTGATCCTGCATTGCCTCGGCGTACCCCGTGAAGCGATCGTTTCCGAGTATCTGCTTTCGGCGAGGCAGGCCAGCCTCATGGCCTTGGCCGGCCCGCTGCAGGCCAGCGCGAAGCAGCGGCATGGCCAAGTGCTGTCTGACGACGCCGTGATGATGATGCTGGGCGTAGAAGCGGCCTATATCGAGGCCGCGTTCGCGTCCATCGAGTCGCAGTGCGGCTCGGTCGAAAACTATCTGGCCGAGACGGGTGTCGATCAGCGGATGATCGAACGCCTGAAGCACGACCTGCTAAGCGGCTGAACGGCACTGGTTACGCCGGTCCGGGATAGTGGTCCCGGGAAATCGCGATTTGATCTGAGCGAAGCGGACCATTCCGGGGCGGACTTTCGGAACGCTGATTTCGATGGGGGAAGCATAGCCAATGCAACGGCTATCGGTGCCGGCTTTTCAGGAGCAGATTTGCGCGGAGTCGATTTGTCCGGCTTCAAGCTTAGAAATGCACTGCGCTGAAGGACGCCGCGATCTCGCGCTCAAGTGACGATGCTCCTGTCCGACTCGGGCTGGCTGTGCAGTAACGTCTGGCCGACGATGGCTTGCTGCCTCAAGCAAGCGACGTGCTTCCAAGCTCGTTCAGGCAGCCAGCAGGCTGGCGAGTTCGCCTGAGTTCAGCAGCTGCTTGAGTTCGGCGCCGCCGCCGATGAATTGCTGCTTGACGAAGATTTGCGGAAACGTGGGCCAGCCGGTCCACATCTTCAGCGCGGTTCGGGGCCGCCACATTTTCCAATAGCTGCCGTATTCCAGATATTCGTAGGCCAGTCCGGCGCCGTCCAGCAGCTTGCGCGCCTTCTTGGGGAACGGGTTCTGTGCCATGCCGACGATGACGATGTCGTGCTGATCCACCGCGGTGGCGACTTCGTCCACGATCTCGCGGTGGTTCGAGGCAATCTGTTCGCGGGCTGCCGGATGGATGCGGGATTCGTCGAGGATCATGCGGCCCATTGGGACACCCTGTTGCTTGTGAGAGGCGGCAAGTATCGGCTGCTTCCGACGGCATTGCGATGCTTGCGTCCCGCACCTCACCGCCAGGTTCTTGAGAGACTACGCCGTCGCCGGGCTTGCTCGCTTTATGAGCCTGCGCCACGGCACCCGCCATCCCAGCAGCACGGCAAGAATCGCGGCATAGATCAGCGGTTCGCGCAGGTCGGCCTTGACCAGCCAGATGAAGTGCACGGCGCCGAGGATCGCGGCGGCGTAAACGGCCTTGTGCAACTGCTTCCAGCGGCGCTTGAGCCGACGCTGCCAACCTTGGGTGGAGGTGATGGCCAGCGGTAGCAACAACAGCCAGGCGGCGAAGCCGATGGTGATGTAGGTGCGCTTGACCAGATCGCGGCCCAGCTGGATCGGCGAGAAGCCGAGGTCGAATGTCAGGTAGGCGGCGAAATGCAGGCAGACGAAGGCGAAGGCCCAGAGGCCGACGAGGCGCCGCACGCGGATCGGTTCCTGCCATTTGGTGAGTTGTCGCAAGGGTGTCATCGCCAGTGTCAGCAGCAGCAGGCGCAGCGCCCATTCACCGGTATAGTGCTCGATGAATTCGACCGGATTGGGGCCGAGCCCGGCGTGAAAGCCCAACCACACCAGGCGACCGAGCACGCCGAGGCTCAGCGCCCAGATCGCAACACGAAAGACCAGCAGGCGGTTCATCAGTAGTATTTCTTGAGGTCCATGCCTTCGTAGAGCGAGGCGACTTCGTCGTACCCATTGAACATCAGCGTGGGGCGCTTGAACAATTCACCGAGGCGGCGTTCCGAAGCCTGGCTCCAGCGTGGGTGGCTGACGTCCGGGTTGACGTTGGAATAGAAGCCGTACTCGTTCGGTGCCGACATGTTCCAGGTGGTCTGCGGCTCTTTGTCGGTGAAGACGATGCGCACGATCGACTTGATGCTCTTGTAGCCGTACTTCCAGGGAATCGTCAGGCGCAGCGGCGCGCCGTTCTGGTTCGGCAGCACCTTGCCGTACAGGCCCACGGACAGGAAGGACAGCGGATGCATGGCTTCGTCCATGCGCAGGCCTTCGCGATACGGCCAGTCGAGTACGCCGAAACGCGTGTCCGGCATCTGCTTGGGATCATAGAGCGTGAAGAACTGCACGTACTTGGCCTTGGAGGTCGGCTTGAAGCGGCTCAGCATCGGTCCCAGCGGAAAGCCGACCCAGGGCACGACGATGCTCCAGGTTTCGACGCAGCGGTGACGGTAGATGCGTTCTTCCAGCGGATAGGCCGCGATCAGGTCATCGATGTCGATCGTGCCGGGGGCTTCGCATTCGCCTTCCACGGACACCGTCCAGGGGCGGGTCCGCAGGCGGTGTGCGTTCTCGGCGGGATCGGTCTTGGCGGTGCCGAACTCGTAGTAGTTGTTGTAGTTCGTTACGTCATTGAACGGAGTCGGCGTTTCGCCGCCGGCCATTTCGCGCTGGGCCGTGACTTTGAGCGCTTCGCCGTTACCGGTGTCGGCTGTAGGGGCGGTGTCCTCGGCCTCGCCGCAACCGCTGGCGAACAGCGCCACCGAGGCCAGCCCCATTTCGGCCAAAAACTGGCGACGGTTGCGGTAGACCGATTCCGGTGTGACCTCGGACGCCTTGGGCGAGGAGGGGGGCGGGCTTTTGATCAGCATCACGGACTCCGGAACTCGGGACTCACCATCAGACCTTATATCGCATCGCGATGTTCAGGTGCGGCCGTCCGTCACATGGGCGCGAACGTCCAGATCGTCTGCTTTATAGGCAGAAGCGCTCGACCAGCCGACGCAGCGTGCGCTGCATCGGCTCGATCCGGTCCAGCGGCAGGTATTCGTTCTGCTGGTGGGCCACCTCGATGTCGCCGGGTCCGAGAATCACGGTGTCGAGGCCGAGCTGATTGAAGAATCCGCCCTCGGTGGCGAAGTCGACGACGCCGGCCGGGTGGCCGGTGAGCTGTTCGCAGACGCGCACGATCTCGGAGGTCTCCGGCGTCTGGAAGGCGGGTACGCCATCCATCAGGTTTGCGAATTCGAGGCGGCAGCCGGGGGTGTGCAGGCCGGCGCTGGCTTCGGCACGCGCTTCGGCGCGCAGGGCCTCGATCTCGAAGCCGGGCGGAAAGCGCATGTCGATCTGCAGCTCCACGTGGCCGGGGATGCGATTGGCGGAGTCGCCGCCTTGCACTGAGCCGAGGTTCAGCGTGGGGTGGTCGAGCGCGAAGCCGCGTGCGGTGCCCAGGCGGGATTTGAGCGCCTCGCGGTAGGCGCTGAGCGCGCGCAGTACATCATGCAGACCGTCGATGGCATTGGCGCCGAGGTCCGGCCGGCTGGAATGGCCGGTCTTGCCATGGATGTGAATGCTGTCCATGAGGATGCCCTTGTGCATGCGCACCGGCTTGAGGCCGGTGGGCTCGCCGATCACGGCATAGCGCGCCTTGGGGCGACCGGCGGCGGCCAGCGCCTTGGCGCCGTCCATGGTCGATTCCTCGTCGGCCGTGGCCAGGATGATCAGCGGCTGCCGCAATTCGCGGTCGGCGAACTCGGCGGCCGTTTCCACGGCCAGTGCCAGAAAGCCTTTCATGTCGCAGACGCCGAGGCCGTACCAGTTGCCGTCGCGTTCGCTGAGCTTGAACGGATCGCTGTGCCAGCCGTGTTCATCGAACGGTACGGTGTCCGAGTGCCCGGCCAGCACCAGGCCGCCGGGGCCGCGGCCGCGCACCGCGATCAGGTTGAACTTGCCGGGCCGGTCCGGCACCGGCATGCGCTCGCAGTCGAAGCCCAGATCGTCCAGCCAGCTGGCCAGCAGGTCGATGACCGCCTCGTTGGGCATGTCGAACGGCGCGTTCTCGCTGGACACCGAAGGCCGGGCGAGCAATTCGGAAACAAGCTGGGCAAGCTGGGGCGTTCGGGTCATACGCGTATAATCAGGCATCCCGTTCCGCGCTGCATCCCATGACCCAAACCGTTCAATACGACGAACTCTCCGACGCGCTGGCCCGACTCGGCTTTACCCATGGCGCCGCCGAATTCCACGGCGCCGTGGCCGGTGCGCTGTGCGTCAGCGAGCCGGACAGCGTGGACCCGATGAATCTGCTCGGTCACGCCACCGAGGACAGTCCGCAGTCGGCAAGCGCCCTGATGCAGCTGGTCGAACAGCAATTGTCCGCACTCGGTGATTCCGAGATGGTGTTCGCGCCCCTGTTGCCGGATGACGAGGAAGCCCTGTCGTCCCGGGTGCGCGCACTGTGCGACTGGTGCGAGGGCTTTCTGTTCGGACTGACGACGCGCGCCAACCTCGATCTCAAGGTCTGTTCCGAGGAGGCCCGCGAGATCATCGAAGACTTCACGCAGTTCACGCGCGCCGGCGTGTCCGACGAAGACGATGAAGAACTCGAAGAAGCGGCGTACGCGGAATTGGTCGAGTACATCCGTGTCGGCGTGCAATTGGTGTTCATGGAGCTGCATCCGCGCGAAAGCGATGCCGCGCCACAGGCGCCTTCGCCAACTGTGCACTGAGCCCACTCCGAACCCGTGAGGACGCCATGACCGGACCTACCCGACTCGAACTCGACGAACACGCCAAGCGACGCCAGCGCCTGATGCAGGCGATGGGCCCCGATGGTGTGGCCATCATCCCCGGCGCGCATGAAGTGGTGCGTTCCCGAGACACCCATTTCCGTTTCCGGCAGGACAGCGATTTCCATTATCTGACGGGATTCGCGGAGCCGGACTCGATCGCCGTTCTGGCGCCGGGCCGCCCTGAGGGCGAATACGTGCTGTTCGTGCGGCCGCGCGACGAAACGCGCGAGATCTGGGACGGCCGGCGGGCCGGCCCGGAAGGGGCCTGCGCCGTCTATGGTGCGGATCAGGCCTTCAACATCGATGAGTTCGAAACCGGCTTGCAGGACTTGCTGAGTGGTCGCGCACGGGTGTTCTACACTTTTGGCGACCACCCGACGATGGACGCAAGAGTGGCCGCCTGTGTGCGCGAGATTCGTGAAGTCTCGCGCCGCGGTGCCGCCGCGCCGTTCGAATTCGTGGCGATGGAAACCACGCTGCACGAAATGCGTCTGCGCAAGACACCGGCCGAACTCGAACTGATGCGCTTTGCCGGCAAGGTCTCCGCCGATGCGCATGTGCGCGCGATGCATTTTGCCAAACCGGGCATCTACGAGTGGCAGGTGGCCGCCGAGATTCATCACGAATTCGAGCGCCATGACATGCAGCCGGGTTACGGCTCCATCGTCGGCGGCGGCGAAAATGCCTGCATTCTTCATTATGTGGAGAACAACGCGAAGCTCGCGGACGGCGATCTGTTGCTGATCGACGCTGGTGGCGAGTATCGCGGCTACACCGCCGACATCACGCGCACCTTTCCGGTGGGCGGTCGCTACAGCGGTCCGCAGCGCGAAGTCTACGAAGTGATCCTGGCCGCACAGCTGGCCGCGATCGATACCTTGCGTGCCGGGCAGTCGGTCGGTGCGCCGCACGAAGTGGCGACGCGCAAGCTCACCGAAGGCCTGGTGGCGCTGGGGCTGCTGCAAGGGGATGTCGACACGCTGATTGCGGAAGGCGCGCAGCGCCGCTTCTACATGCACGGCACCGGTCACTGGCTGGGCCTCGACGTGCATGACGTGGGCCGCTACAAGATCGACGGTGCCTATCGCGAGTTCGAGCCGGGCATGGTGATGACGGTCGAGCCCGGTCTTTACATCCAGCCCGGCAGCGAGGGCGTCGACGAGCGCTTCTGGGGCATCGGCATCCGCATCGAGGACGATGTGGTCGTCACCGCCGGTGAGCCCGAGGTACTCACGGCCGGCGTGCCGAAAGCCGTTGACGAGGTGGAAGCGCTGATGAGGGACGCCGCCTGAGCTCGCAGCACCGCGCGCCGCGTCCATGAACGACTACGACCTCGCGATCGTCGGCGGCGGTCTGGTCGGCGCTTCGCTCGCGGTAGCCTTGCACGGCAGCGGTCTGCGCGTCGCGCTGATCGAGGCGGCGGCGCCACCGCTTGCCGAAGCGGCCTGGGATGAGCGCTGCATCGGACTCAATGAAGCGACGCGACGCATCTTCGACAGCCTGGGTGTTTGGGGCGCGATGTGCGGCGACGCCGAAGCCATCGCCGCCACGCATGTCAGCGAGCAGGGCCGCTTCGGTGTCGCGCGTTTCCATGCCTCGGAAGCGGGGCTCGACGCCCTGGGCTACAACACACCGCTGCGAGCCATACATGGCAGTCTGCGGCAGCGGCTGCGCGACAGCGGTGCGGCTACGCTGCTGTGTCCGGCCCGCGTCGACGACGTGCAGGTCGATGGCGAGTACGTGCATCTGCACGGAGCCGCACTGGATGGCGGCCTCCGGGCGCGACTGCTGGTGGCGGCCGATGGCGCCCGTTCGCCCATTCGTCAGCGCTTCGGTATCGCCACCGAGGCGCACGACTATGCGCAGACTGCGATCGTCAGCAGCGTGCGCACGCAACGCGAGCATGCGGGCATCGCCCACGAGCGCTTCACGCCGGACGGACCGATCGCCGTCCTGCCACGGCCGGGCCGGGTCTGCACCGTGGTCTGGACCGTGCCGACGGATGTTGCCGAACGGCTGCTGGCGCTGAGCGAGGCCGCGTTCCTGCAAGCCTTGCAGGCCGCTTTCGGCCACCGACTGGGGCAGTTCAGCGCACTGGGGCGCCGCGGCGCCCATCCGCTGATGCGCGTTCTCAGCACGCGCCTGGTGGCCGAGCGCACGGTATTCGTCGGCAACGCCGCGCAGACGCTGCACCCGGTCGTGGCGCAGGGCTTCAATCTTGGCTTGCGTGACGTGGCGACGCTGGCGGACCTGCTGCCGGACTATTCGGACCCCGGCTGCGCGGCCCTGCTGCACGCGTATGCCGATCGGCGTCGCGACGATCGCCGTCAGGCGGCCGATTTCACCGATGGTCTGGTGCGCCTGTTCTCCAATCGCGTGCCAGCTCTGGGCGAACTACGCCATCTCGGACTAAGTGCGCTGAACCTGTCGGGGCCCCTGAAACGACGCATGCTGCAGCGCAGCCTTGGCTTCGGCGCGTACACGCCGGCCGCCGCGCGAGACCGCGCATGAGCGCGCGAAGCCACGACATCGTGATCGTCGGTGGCGGCATCGTCGGCGCCGCCGCGGCCCTGGCGCTGCTGCGCAATGGTTTCGACGTCGCGCTGGTGGACCGCGCTGCGACGCGTCCGCCCGCGCCGGGCGCCGAGGTCGACGCGCGGGTCTACGCCATCGCACCGGGTTCGCGCCGGTTTCTCGACACGCTTGGTGCCTGGCCCGGCGACCCGGTCTGCGCCTATCAAGGCATGCAGGTGTGGAATGCCGATCCAGCGCTATCGCTGCGCTTTGACGCGGCCGCGGCGGCGTTGCCGGAACTCGGTTACATCGTCGCCCACGATGTGCTGCTCGATGCGCTGTGGAATCGTCTTGGCGCGGCACGGCTGGTGCAGGGTGAAACGGTAGACAGCTTCACCGTGGAAGCCGGTGGCGCGCGCTTGGGCCTGAGTGGCGGCGGACACATCCGGGCCGATCTGGTGATCGCTGCGGACGGTGCCGGTTCCAGTCTGCGCCGGCTTGCCGGCATCGAGACGCTCGGCTGGCCGTATGCCCATCAGGCGATCGTCAGCCACGTTCAGACCGAACGGCCGCATCGCGCCACGGCCTACCAGCGCTTCCTGCCGGAAGGTCCGCTGGCCTTCCTGCCACTGGCCGACGGCCGCAGTTCGATCGTCTGGTCAACGACACGTGCCGCAGAACGCATGGCCCTGCCGGATGCCGGGTTTGCCAAGGCGCTGCATCAGGCTTCGCAAGATTGCCTGGGGCTGATCGGCGAGATGACGCCGCGCAAGGCGGTGCCGCTGCGACTGCTGCATGCGCGCGATTACCACGCGCCCGGATTGGCACTGGTCGGTGATGCAGCCCATGTGGTGCATCCCCTGGCCGGGCAGGGCCTCAACCTCGGTCTGGCTGACGTCGAGGCGCTGCTGGGGTGTGCGCTGGAAGCACGCCGCGCCGGTCGGAAGCTGGGTTCGGCACGGGTGCTGGCGCGCTATGGCCGGGCGCGCAAGCTCGCCAATCTGGAAATGCTGGCGACGGTGGATGCGCTCTATCGCCTGTTCGGTCTGCAGGCGCCGGGACTCGACAATGTGCGCGGTTTGGGGCTCGCCCTGGTCGACCGTGTGGCCGCGATCAAGGGCCCTTTGCTGCGCCGCGCCGTCGGAATCTGAGCACTCAAGTGCACTTGTGTGCTCATGGTGGCTTACGGTGCCGTTAAGCGCCCGTTATAATTGACCGGATAGGCAGAGCCAGTTCCCACCCGATTGCTCTGCCGCGCTCACCCAAATCGTTTTCGAATCAAAGGTAAGGCCGAATGAGTAATGAGGGCGTGGACCTTGGCCGACGCCGCTTCCTGACTGTCGCGACCGGGGTCGTCGGCGGCGCAGGGGCGGTGGCGGCGGCGGTGCCGTTTCTGGCGTCGTTTTCGCCAAGTGAAAGAGCCAAGGCGCTAGGCGCACCGGTGACGATCAACATCGCTGGCGTCGAAGCGGGTCAGATGATCACCACGGCCTGGCGCGGCAAGCCGGTCTGGGTCGTCAACCGCACCGAGGAAATGCTGGCCTCGCTGTCCGGTGACGAGAAGCGGCTGCGCGATCCGGAGTCCGCGCAGCCGCAGCAGCCGGACTACGCCACCAATCAGCATCGCTCGATCAAGCCCGAGTATCTGGTGATGCTGGGCGTGTGCACGCACCTTGGTTGCTCACCGAAATTCCACCCGGAGAGCCCGGCACCGACCATTGATGCGAACTGGCCGGGCGGCTTCTTCTGCCCCTGTCACGGCTCCAAGTTCGATCTGGCCGGCCGCGTGTTCCAGGGTGTGCCCGCGCCGCTGAACATGGTGGTGCCGCCGCACCGCTACGAAACCGAAACCGAAGTCGTGGTCGGTGAAGACACCCAGGGAGGAGCCGCCTGATGGCCATCGTGCCCAATCCGCACAAGACGACCGGCTTTCTCGGCTGGATCGACGATCGCTTCCCGCTCACCAAGATGTGGAAGGATCACGTCGCCGAGTACTACGCGCCGAAGAACTTCAACCTCTGGTACTACTTCGGCTCGCTGGCGATGCTGGTGCTGGTCAACCAGCTGTTGACCGGCATCTTCCTGGTCATGCACTACAAGCCGTCGGCGGCGGAAGCCTTCGATTCCGTCGAATACATCATGCGCGATGTGCCCTGGGGCAACATCATCCGCTACCTGCATTCGACCGGGGCCTCGGCGTTCTTCATCGTCGTGTATCTGCACATGTTCCGCGCCCTGATGTACGGCTCGCATCGCAAACCGCGCGAACTGATCTGGATCTTCGGCTGCCTGATCTACGTCTGCCTGATGGCCGAGGCCTTCTGCGGTTACGTGCTGCCCTGGGGCCAGATGTCGTACTGGGGGGCGCAGGTCATCATCTCGTTGTTCGGCGCGATTCCGGGCATCGGTCCGGATCTCGTGGTCTGGATCCAGGGCGACTACATCCCTTCGGACGCCACGCTCAATCGCCTGTTCTCGCTGCACGTGATCGCGATTCCGTTCGTGCTGGTCGGCTTGGTCGTGGCGCATCTGATGGCGCTGCACGAAGTGGGTTCGAACAACCCGGATGGCATCGAGATCAAGAAGCACAAGGATCCCGAGACCGGTATCCCGCTGGACGGCATTCCGTTTCATCCGTACTACACCGTCAAGGACATGTTCGGCGCCGCGGTGTTCCTGCTGATCTTCCTGGCCGTCGTATTCTTCGCGCCGGACGGCGGCGGCTGGTTCCTCGAAAAGCCCAACTTCGAGGAAGCCAATGCCCTGTCCACGCCTGAGCACATCACGCCGGTGTGGTACTTCGGCCCGTTCTACGCGATGTTGCGCGCCGTGCCGGACAAGCTGCTGGGTGTGGCGACGATGGGGGCGGCGGTGCTGATCCTGTTCTTCCTGCCCTGGCTGGATCGCTCGCCGGCCAAGTCGATCCGCTACAAGGGGCCGATCTTCAAGGTTCTGGCGATGATCTTCGCCGTCGTGTTCTGCGTACTGGGCTATCTCGGCCTGCAGCCGCCGAGTCCCACTGGCACCTTGATCTCGCGCCTCGGTACGGTCTACTACTTCCTGTTCTTCCTGCTGATGCCGATCTACACCAAGTTGGAGAAGGTCAAGCCCGTGCCGGAGAGGGTCACAGAATGAAGCGCCTGATTCTGCTGTCCAGCCTCCTGTTCGGAGGCCTGCTGAGCACCCACGCCAACGCGGCCGGCGGTGAGCCCGTCTTTGCGTTTACCCCGCACCCGGACAACATCGCTTCGGTACAGCGTGGTGCTCGCGACTTCATGAACTACTGCTCGGGCTGCCACAGTCTCAAGTACCTGCGCTATAGCCGGGCCGCGGCCGATCTTGGCCTGCCCGAAGAGCTCGTCGAGAAGAGCCTGATGTTCACCACCGAGAAGGTGCAGCAGCCGATCGTGTCGGCGATGCCGGCGCAGGCCGAAAGCTGGTTCGGGCGGCAGCCGCCCGATCTGTCTCTGGTGTCGCGCAAGCGCGGCCCGGCCTGGGTCTACAGCTTTCTCAACGGTTTCTACGTGGATCCGAGCAAGGCCGCCACCGGCGTCAACAACCTGCAGCTTCCCGGCGCCTCGATGCCGCACGTACTCTGGGAGCAGCAGGGGTTCCGCGCGCAGGTCGAGGCGCCAGAGGGCGAGCACGCCGAGGCGGAGCACGGCGGGCACCACGCGCCCGAGCTGGAAACCGTGATGGAAGGCAAGCTGACTCAGGACGAATATGAGGAGATGATTGCCGACCTCACCAATTTCCTGATCTATGCCGCCGAGCCGGGTCGTGCCGACCGCATCTCGCTGGGCATGAAGGTTCTTTTCTACATGCTGCTGCTGGTCGGACTGACCTACATGCTCAAGCGCGAGTTCTGGCGCGACGTGCACTGAGTGAGGATGTCGGCCCGAAGCAGACAGACAGGAAGCGATAGTCCCGGCGCGGTGCTGTCCGCGCGCCGCGCCGGGATACTGCTGTTTTCGGGCGAAAGCGATCTGGGCAGCCACTGGGCGCGCCTGGTCGCGGCCGAAAAGGACATCGACGGCGCGGCGATCGAATGGATACGTCCCGGCGTAACCAATGAGGACTGGCTGCTGCTGTCGCCATCTCAGGTATTGCCGACGCTGGCGGACCGCGAAGTCGTGCTGTATCCGGCCCGCTTGGTCGCTGAATATCTGGACGAGCGCTATCCGCATCCGCCATTGTTGCCGGTGGAGCCCGCCGGCCGTGCACGTGTGCGCATGGCCCTGCATCAGCTGGAATCGGTACTGTACCCGCTGGCCGAGCAGGGGCTTTCCACGGATAACGCGCAGAGCGCGCAACGTTCGCGCAAGCTATTGCGTGAACAGCTGCTCGGTCTGGCGCGCGTTTTCCCCACGCGTGGCTTCTTCATGGGCAGCGACCTGAGCTGTGTCGACTGTGCCTGGGCGCCACTGTTGTGGCGCCTGCCGTCGCTGGGGATTCCGCTGGACTCGGTGGAGGGCATGCGCCCCTATGCCGAAAAGTTGTTCTCGCGTGGAGCCTTTCAGCGCAGCCTGTCTTCGGTTGAACGTTCACTCGCCGCGTGATCGCCGGTGGCAGAACCGGCTTTGCCAAACCTGAATTGAGTTGAGTGCGCGCCCGGCGCGCCAAGGAACAATGGCCAAATCCCGACGTCCGTATCTGATCCGCGCCATTTACGAATGGGCCGCTGACAATGGTTACACCCCGCACCTGGTCGCCGCGGCCGACGCCGATGGCGTGGTAGTGCCGCGCGAATTTGTCCAGGACGGGCGGATTACGCTCAATGTCAGCATGAGTGCGGTGCAGGGGCTGGACCTGCATAGCGATCCGATCTATTTCAGCGCCCGTTTTTCGGGGCGCGCGTTCGATATCTGGGTGCCATCGGGTGCCGTGCTGGCGATTTTCGCCAAGGAATCCGGTGAAGGGATCGTATTCGGCGAGGTCGAGGCCGCGGACCCCGGCGGTGAGCCACCGCCGCAGGGCCCATCGCCGGAACCCGGCAAACCGGCCGGCCGCTCACATCTGCGGGTGGTGAAGTAGCGCGATCGGTCGCTCGGGTTCACTCGACCGCGAAACCCAGCAGAATTTCCCGCAGCAGCTCGCTCTGGCTGTTGACGCCGCATTTACAGAACACCCGTTTGAGGTGCGTGCGCGCGGTGAATACGGACATGCCGCGCATCGCGGCAAAGTCACGGGTCGATGCGCCGCTTGCCAGTTCCGCGGCCAGCGCCGCTTCGGTTTCGGTGAGGCCGTAGGTTCGACGCAGCACGCTGCGCGAGACGCGTGGCCGTTCGTTCCGGTTGCGAATCAGTAGTACCGCGTGGCCGTCCAGGCCCGGAATCCCACCCGGCACGGCACGAACGCGCAGCTGGAGTTCTCGACCCTCGTGCGTGCAGCGGATCACCGGCCCCTCCTCGCCTGCGCGGGCGGCGCGCCGCAGGGCGCCATCAAGCCACTCGAAGACATTGCAGGCAATTCGCGAGGACTCGGCCGGCGTGTCATCTACGGCGCCGTCGCCGCAGGGACAGCTCAGCAGCTTGCGGGCGGCCGAGCTGGTGTATACGGCGCGTGCATTGGCATCGAATACGATCAGCGCCGAGCTGCGCATCAGTCCGGCTTCCAGCAGGCGCTGAAACAGTGCGGCAGGGATGTCCGTTTCCGCGGATGCGCTCCAGCGAGGGCGTGTCAGCGTTTGCGTCAGCATGGCCAGTTCGTCCGAGAAATCAGACTTCAGTTCTAGGCCAGATTGCGTTTTCAATCGCGATGAAAATCGAACCGATTCGTGACCGATTCGCGGCGAGGACTACATCGGGACAGGCCTGGCCGCTCAGGCCCAGTCCCCGGCGTCGAACGCGTTTCGCAACCAGTCGATGCGGTCGTCACCGTCGATCGCGACCACGTCGAAGCGGATCGGATGACGCGCCAGCTCCGGTTGACGCGCGATCAGGCTGCGCGTGGCCTGGACGATGCGCGCACGTTTGCGCGCATCCACAGACTCGGCGGCGCTGCCGAAATGGCTGCTGCGGCGCTGGCGGACTTCGATCACGGCCACGGTATCGCCGTCGCGCATCACCAGGTCGAGCTCGCCGCCGCGCGAGTGCTGGTTGCGACTGATGAGTTTCAAGCCTTGCGCCTCAAGCCAGCGCTGGACCCGGGTTTCCGCTGCCTGACCGGCTTTCAGGGCCACGTCGTGGAGCTGGGCTGCGCTGCCGACGGCGTCGGCAGCATGCGCAGACCGCCATTCTGGATGATGGCGCACTGCAGATGGCGCGATACCTTGTTGCCGTTGTCCAGAGACAATGATCCGCTGGCGCCGTCGATCGAACGGCCGGCAAACAGCTGGCCAGCCTGGAGCGCCTCGGCCAGCTTGTAGGCGTCGTAGCCCAGCGCCAGCAGGCGCGTCTGAGAACTCAGTGCCGGGCTCAGACTGGGCTGGATCTGTGCGCGCAGTGCGTGCCACGGGCCGCTGCGGTCCAGCATCCAGGGCATGTCGCAAAAGCGCAGTCCGCTGAGATCATTGGAGGGGTCGCGCTTGCCGTCATAGGCGATGGAGGTGGCGTAGATCGGCAGTTCGGAGGCGTGGAAGTAACGGAACTGCGAGCGGATCGAGCGGGCCTGGGTCGGCGTGGCGGCCACGAACGCGAAATCGACATCGCTGCGCGGACGGGTTTCGAATTCGGCGGAGTAGCCGATGATGCCGCGCAGCGCGTTGTGCCGGTCCTGGCTTTCGCGCAGCGCCAGCAAGTCCTGAATCTGCTCGGAGAAATCACTCTGGCCGGTACTGTAGCGGCGAACATGCGCGACATGGCCACCGAGCTGGGACAGACGTTCGGCGAATGCCGCATAGACGCGGTCGCCCCAGTCTCCTTCCGGCACCAGCGCGATCGCGCGCGACTGGTTCTGGGACACCGCCTGTTCTGCGGCCTGGCGGGCCTCGTCCTCGGGCGCCAGGCCGAACTGGTAGAGCGGTCCGGATGTGTATTGATTGGCGTCGAGGTAGTTCAGCGCCAGCACCGGTACTGAACTGCCTGAACCGGCGAGCCGCGCGACGTATTCCTTCTGCAGGGGACCGATGATGAAGTCCGCACCGCTGTACATCGCCTCGCGATAGGCCTGCTCGAAGCTGCTGTCGCTGTCGCCGGTGTCAAAAACGTCGATGGACGATCGCGGCAAACCGGACTGCAGCCAGGCCGTGAACAAGCCCTCCCGAACCGCGTTGGCGGGCGCCGCGTAGCGTCCACTCAAGGGCAGCAGTACGGCCACGCGATTGAGCGGACCGCCGCTGCTCTGCCACTGCGTGGATTGCCAGGCCTGGGTCGGTCCCTGTTGCGCGCGCGCCAGTTCGGCCGGATGGTTCGGGTACTGCACGCGCCAATCGGCCAGTACATTGGGACGTGGCGCACCGGCCGAGCGCCGGATGATGCGCGCCAGATCGATCCAGCCGCGTGTGATGCGGTCGGCGTTGGCGAGTTGCGGTTCAATCGACGGATCGAGCGGTGCCTGCATCAGCAGGCTCCAGATGTGATCGCGGTTCTGGTCGAGTTGTACGCGCGTGTCCAGCAGGGCCTCGCGCCGCACCAGCGTGCTGACGGCGGTGACCGTCAGGCCCAGGCGCGCCTGGGTGTCGGCACGCACTGATTCCACATTCGCCGCGAGGCTGCGATTGCCGATCGCCCAGGGTTCCGGCAGCGCCTGCTCGGCCAGCTGTGGCTGATCTTCCAGCAACAGCGAGCGCGCCTGAGCGATCTGGAAGCGAATCGCCTGTTCGCTCGGCAGGCGCGAAGGGTCGACGCGCGACAGCGCGCGATCGGCGGCCAAGGGATCGCCGGCATCGAGCGCAGCCTCCGCTTCGGCCAGCCAATCGGGCGTCGCCGGACTGGGCCGCGCCGGGGGCGCGACCGGCGCGCGCGCAGGGAGACTGCCGCAGGCGCAAAGCGTGGCGGCCAGCAACAGAGCCGGGAGTCGGTGTGCGTTGGGCATAGATGTAAAGTATGACACGCTCGCGTGGCTGAACCTTGACGTTGACGGCAGCTGCACCGGCCGCCGCCTTGCAATATTTCGCGATCCGCATGAATCCTCCGACGCCCGCCAGCACTGAGACAGACTCCGCAGCCATCGACCCGTCTCGGGCCTCTGCCGAGGTGTCGGACGGACACCTTTATGTCGTGGCCACGCCGATCGGAAATCTCGGCGATCTTTCGCCGCGCGCCCTGCGCGTGTTGTCGGCGGTGAACGCGATCTGCGCCGAAGACACGCGCGTAACCGGCGGTCTGCTGTCGCATTTCGGTGTGCGGGCCCGGTTGATCGCTTTGCACGAGCACAATGAGACGGAAATCGCCGGCAAGCTGGTCACGCGTCTCCTGGCGGGCGAAAGCCTCGCGCTGGTATCCGACGCCGGCACACCGCTGGTCAGCGATCCCGGTTTCGCGCTGGTGCGCGCCTCGCGTGCCGCCGGGGTTCCGGTGATGACCGTGCCGGGGCCCTGCGCCGTGGTGGCCGCGCTGTCGGTGTCCGGCCTGCCCAGCGACCGTTTCGTGTTCGAAGGCTTCCTGCCGTCGCGTCGCGGCGCGCGGCGTAGCCGCCTGGAAGCGCTGGCGGATTGTCGCGACACCCTGATCGTCTACGAATCGAGTCACCGCATCGCTGAATGTCTGACGGACTGCGCCGAGGTGCTGGGGGCAGCTCGGCGCATCTGCCTGGCGCGTGAGCTGAGCAAGCGTTTCGAACAGTCGATCACCGACACGGCGTCGAGGCTGTGCGAGTGGTTGGCCGAGGACGGCAACCGCTCGCGCGGCGAGTTCGTCCTGGTGATCGAGGGCGCGGCCGATTCCGCGCAGCCGGATGAGGCCGATCGCATCCTGCGTGCGCTGCTGGGCGAACTGGAGCCCTCGCGTGCGGCGCGTGTCGCCGCCGAACTCACGGGCCAGCGCAAGAACGCGCTGTACAAGCGCGCGCTGGAAATGGCGGCGGGCGCGGCTGAGTCGCCCGATCGCGTAGAATGAGCGTCGGGAGTCGGCCGAACAATCGCTGTTGCCGCAAGGTGATGGAGGAAAGTCCGGGCTCCGCAGGGCAGGGTGCCAGGTAACCCCTGGGGGGCGCGAGCCTACGGAAAGTGCCACAGAGATCAGACCGCCTAAGCGCTTCGGCGCCGGTAAGGGTGAAAAGGTGCGGTAAGAGCGCACCGCGCGGCCGGCAACGGTTCGCGGCACGGTAAACCCCGCCTGGAGCAAGGCCAAATAGGGAAGGACGGCGGCTTCGGCCGCCGACGCGTGGCCCGCGCGCCTTCCGGGTAGGCTGCTTGAGGTCTGCGGTGACGCAGATCCCAGAGGAATGATTGTTTCGGATCGCAAGGTCTAGACAGAACCCGGCTTACAGGCCGGCTCCCACCTGATTCCCGATGCGGGCGGCGTGCCTCGGCATGCCGCCTGTGCCGACTGACGCCAACAGGATTCGCAGCCCAGCCGTGCGACGCAAGCAGACATCTTCGGACGACGAGCACAGCCAGATCGCCACCGAATCCCAGATCTGGGAGGTTCCGGTGACGCTGCCGGAGGGCGAATTCATGGCCTATCTGAGCGAACCCGCGGACAGCAGCATCATGGAAGTGCTGCAGCAGTTGCGTCGTGGCGAATACCCGAAGCCCTACGTGCTCGACAATGGTCGACATCGCGAGTTGTACATTGGCCAGCGTTTCACGCAGAGCCGCATGAGCCTGCACGAGCCGGACGCGCTGGACCTGGCGTATACCCGCTCGATGATGGCTTTTCTGCTGTTTCAGCCTGAGCCTAGACACGTCATGCTGGTGGGCTTGGGCGGCGGGTCGCTGACCAAGGCCTGCTATCGCGGACTGCCGAAGGCGCGGATCACCACGATCGAGATCGAGCGGACGGTGATCGAACTGGCCAGCCTGTTCCACGTACCGAATCCGGGCGCGCGGCTGCGTCTGGTGCATGCCGATGCCGCTACCTATTTCGCCAGCACACGCCAGTCGGCCGATGTCGTGCTGGTCGACGGCTGCGATGCGGTGGGGTTGTCGCCAAGTCTGTGCAGCGAAAGCTTCTACGCCTCGGTCCGGTCATGGCTGCGGCCGGGCGGCGTGCTGGTCAGCAATCTGGTGGGAACGATCGCCCGTATCGGCTCGATGATCGACAGCATCGCCCGGGTGTTCGATGGACAGATCCTGGTTCTGCGCGATGCAGTGAGCGAAAACCGCGTCGTGCTCGCATTTTGCAATCCGTCATGGCCACCGGACTGGGCTCGGGTCCGCGCCGGCGTGCCCGAACTCGCGCAGCGGCATGCACTCGACCTCGGCGGGATGGCGAAGCAGCTTCAACTCAATTTCCGCCGTTCGCTCGGAAAAGCCGAAGATTCCACAAAAAGGCGGCGCTAAGCGCGTCGTAGCGGGATTCCTCTCCCCCAAAGCCCCACTTGGCCCCCACCGCGGTGACCGCCGCCTTTGCCCGGGCGATGCGCGCGTGCCTGTGCGGTTGAGGCGCCAATACCCTGGCGCGCCCCCAACACGGCCCGAAATTCGCCGCTTACGTGAACAAAGTTCTCTAAGTGCCTGTTTCCAGTGGTTTCATGATTTCCATCCAGGCATTTCTCCCAAGCTCTTGTTTCGTCACGAGATTTTGCTTGCATCACCCAGGGCGGTGGAGTACAGTCCCGCCTCAGTGGGGTGAAGTGGGGGACGGTGGGGAGTCCTCCCTAGTGACGATCCGGTCAGCGAGGGAGGTCCGGTCGCGGTACTTTCGGAGCCGATTCGTGTTTACAGGGCGGTACGCGCTTGCAATGGACGATAAGGGTCGCGTCGCGGTCCCGGCCTTGTATCGCGCGCAGCTCACGAAGATGGAAGGCGTTCCGCTCTACCTGACACCCTACGATTCCGACGAGGGCCGCAGCTACGTGGCGGTCTATCCGTCTCCTCGATTCGAGGAACTCGCCGAAGAAATCGAAGCGATTGACGACGCCGACGAGCGCGAACTGCTGATGGAGGAAGTCCTCGGTGGTTCGATCATGGTGGACTTCGACGCCCAGGGACGCATCGTGTTGCCGGCCGTATTGCGTGAACGCGTCGGACTCAAGGGACGCGTCGTCATCGAAGGCCAGCGCCGCCGCTTCGACATCTGGGACGAGGCGACGCTGCAGCGGCGCGAAAGCGAGAAGCAGGCGGATCGTCAGCGGCTCAGCTCGGCACTCAAGCGCATTCGGCGGTGATTATCCATGCACAGCCGCCCCTCCAGCCTCGCCAATCTACGCGGGGACGCGCGCCGGTATATCCAGACGTCTGCCCGGATTTCTGCCGGGATTTGCGCAACGTTCCCCGCAGCGCCGAGCGCTGTTGAGGCCATGAACGCACACCGCCCGGTGATGCTCGCGCAAGCGCTCGCCGGTCTGGCGCTGCGTGCGGGCGGCCGCTATGTCGACGCCACCTTTGGTCGCGGCGGGCATAGCGCCGAAATCCTCGCCGCCATTGGCGAAAGCGGTCAGCTTCATGCCTTCGACCAGGACCCTCAGGCCGCGCAGTACGCGCAGATGCGTTTCGGGACGCGTGCCAATTTCCGGATTCATGCCTGCAGCTTCGAACGCATCGCGGAAATCGCGCAAGTCGAAGGCTTTGCCGGGCAGATCGACGGCGTGTTGTTCGATCTGGGCGTGTCCTCGCCGCAACTCGACGATGCCGGACGGGGATTCTCGTTCCTGCGCGACGGTCCGCTGGATATGCGTATGGATCCTCGTGCCGGGGAATCCGCCGCCGAGTGGCTGGACAAGGCGCGTGAGCGCGACATCGCGGACGTGCTGTGGAGGCTCGGCGAAGAGCGTCACAGCCGGCGCATCGCACGTGCCGTGGTGCGGGAACGCATGAGCGCGGGCCGAATCGAGACCACCGGCCGCCTCGCGGACATCATCGCCGCTGCGGTGCCGGGGCCGCGTGGCCGTATCCACCCGGCCACGCGCAGTTTTCAGGCGATCCGCATCCATATCAATCGCGAACTGGAGATGCTGCCAGCCGCGCTGGCCGCGGCCGCCTCGGTGCTGGCGCCGGGGGGGCGCCTGTGCGTGATCAGTTTCCACTCGCTGGAAGACCGCATCGTCAAACGTTACATCCGCGACGCGGGATTGTCCGAGCGCGATCCGGTGACGGGCGCGGCGGTGCCGGGCAGTGGCCCGGCGGTCGCGCTCAAGAGCATCGGACGAGTGTTCCCTGACGACGAGGAAACGGCGTCGAACCCACGTTCGCGCAGCGCGGTACTGCGCATCGCGGAGCGCCTGCCATGAGCTCGCGGCCCGTGCAGATTCTGCTGTTGTTGCTGGTGATCGGGTCCGCGCTGGCGGTGGTCGAGGTCAAGCACGAGAACCGCAGTCTGGTCAGCGAACTGGAAGCGCTGCGCTCCGAGCACGAACAGTTGCGCGTCGAATGGAGCCAGCTGCAGCTTGAGGAAGCGACCCAGGCCTCGCACGGTCGCATCGAGGAAGCGGCGCGCGGCAAGCTCGGCATGGCGGAGCCGCAGCGATACGTCATCGTCGAGCGCGGTGCGGCCGCGCCGCGCACCGGAGACGGCTCGTGAGAAGCCCCCGGCGTGGCGTCAAGCTCAACCCCGAAGTGCGCGCAGTCGGGGCCTGGCGACGCTGGGCAGTGATGGGCGTGCTGCTGGCCGGCAGCGGCACGGTGCTGGCGCGCGCCTTCGAGCTGCAGGTGCTGGACAACGAGTTTCTGCAGCGCGAAGGCAACAAGCGCGCGGTGCGTACGCTGGAGGTGCCGGCGCATCGCGGTGCGATCCGGGATCGCAACGGCGAGCCGCTGGCCTTGTCGGCGCCGGTGGAATCGATCTGGGTGGTGCCGCGTGAACTTCTGGAACAGGCCGAATACATCGCGCCGCTGGCCAAGCTGGTGGGGATGCGCGAAACCGAGTTGCGCGCGTTTCTCGAAGCGCGCAAGACGCGGCAGTTCGTCTACCTGAAGCGCCACATGGCGCCGTCCGACGCCGAACGGGTGCTGGCGCTCAAGGCGCCCGGCGTGTCCTCACAGCGGGAGTACAGCCGCTTCTATCCGGCCGGAGAAGTCGCCGGAAACCTCGTCGGTTTCACCAATATCGACGGCATCGGTCAGGAAGGCATGGAAGCCGCACAGCAGGATCTGCTGTCCGGCACGCCGGGTTCGCGTCGCGTGATTCGCGCGCGCGACGGTCGCATCGTCGAGGACGGGCCGGACTTCAAGCCGGCCGAATCCGGTGAGGACCTGAGCCTGACGATCGACCTGCGTCTGCAGTACCTGGCCTATCGTGAACTCAAGGCAGCGGTGCAGGCGCACAAGGCCAAGGGCGGCCTGATGGTGGTGGTCGACACCGTCAGCGGCGAGGTGCTGGCGATCGCCAACCAGCCGAGCTTCAACCCCAACCGTCTCGAGGACCGCACGTCCAACGGCATGCGCAACCGCGCCGTGACCGATGTGTTCGAACCGGGCTCCACGGTCAAGCCGTTGCTGCTGGCCGAAGGCATCGAAACCGGTCTGGTCGATCCCAATGAGGCGATCGACACGCGCCCCGGCTACTGGATGGTGGCCGGACACACGGTGCGCGATACCCACGACTATGGCGTGGTCGATCTGTCGAGGATGCTGGTCAAGTCCAGCAATGTCGCCGCCGCCAAGATCGGCCTGCGCATGGGCGCCGAGGAAGTCTATCGCGGCTTCGAGGCCTTCGGTTTCGGCCAGCCGCTGTACTCGGGTTTCCCCGGCGAGTCCATGGGCGTGTTCCGGGATTGGCGCGGCTGGGGTTCGATCGAGACCGCCACGGCAGCCTTCGGCTATGGCATCTCGGTGACTGCGCTGCACCTGGTGCGCGCCTACTCCGGGCTCGCCAACGACGGCCTGATGCCCCAGATCACGTTCATCAAGGACAGCCCGACGATTCCGCCGCAGCGTGCGGTCTCGGCCGAAACCGCCAGTGCGGTGCGTTACCTGATGGAAGGCGTGACCAACCAGGGTGGTACCGGCACACGCGCCGCCGTCAACGGCTACCGCGTGGCCGGAAAGACCGGCACGGTGCACAAGCCGATCGCCGGCGGCTACGCCGAGAACAAGTACCAGGGCGTGTTCATCGGCATGCTGCCGGCGGAGCACCCGCGTCTGGTCGGGCTGGTGATGATCGACGAGCCCAGCGAAAAGGGCTATTACGGTGGTCTTACCGCGGCGCCGGTGTTCGCGCGTGTGATGCAGGCCGCCGCGCGCCTGTTGCAGATCGCACCGGACCAGACGCCGGAGCAGCAGACTGCCAGCGCCCAAGCCGCGGGAGCCCGTTCGTGATGGCGCGCCGCCTGTCTGCGCCGGTGCGCGAACTGGCCGTCCTGCTGGGTGTGGCCGCACCGGATTGCGCACTCACCGGCCTGTCCCTGGACAGCCGCCGCATCGCGCCGGGTGCACTGTTCCTGGCCTGTCGCGGCACGCGCGCTCACGGTCTGGAATATCTCGACCAGGCATTGGCGAATGGCGCGGCCGCGGTGGCCTGGGAACCCGCTCCCGGCGTGGCTGCGCCGACTGCGAGCGTGCCGACGGTCGCGGTGCCCGGTTTGGGCGCGCAGGTGAGTGCGATCGCTTCACGGTTTTACGGCCAGCCCTCGCTGGCGCTGGACGTGATCGGCGTCACCGGCACCGACGGCAAGACCTCGATCGCCTATCTGTTGGCGCAGGCGCTCGACACGCTAGGTGTCGCCTGCGGCTATGTCGGCACGCTCGGCCACGGGCGCATCATCTGCCTCGACGCCGGCGACCAGACCACGCCCGATCCGGTGACGCTGCAGCGCTGGCTGGCCGAAGCGGCGGACGCCGGTTGTGCGGCGGTCGCGATCGAGGTGTCCTCGCACGCCCTGGACCAGCGCCGCACCGACGGTGTGCACTTTGCCACGCGCGTGCTCAGCAATGTCGGGCGCGACCATCTCGATTACCACGGCAGTGAGGTCGCCTACGCCGCGGCCAAGCGCCGCCTGTTCGACGGCCCCGGCAGCGCCATCCTGAATCTGGACGATGCGCGCGGCCGTGCCTGGGCCGGGGAACTCGACGACGTGATCGGCTACGGCGTATCGGTCGCGCCGCAGGGGCGCCATGTGCTGGCGCGCGATCTGCACTTCGATCTCGAAGGCCTGGCCTTCACCGCGTACGGCAGTTTCGGCGAGATTCGCATCGCCTCGCGTCTGCTCGGGCGCTTCAACGTGGACAACCTGCTGGCGGTGCTCGCGGTCTTGCTGTCACGCGGGACACACCTGGAATCGGCCGCCGAAGCGCTGGCCGCGTGCCGCACGGTGCCGGGTCGGATGGAGGGCTTTCGTGCGGTCGGCGGTGGGCCCCTGCTGATCGTCGACTACGCGCACACGCCGCAGGCGCTGCGCTCGGTGCTGAGCGCGGCGCGTGCGCATTGCACCGGCGAGCTGAGCTGCGTGTTCGGATGCGGCGGCGATCGTGATCGTGGCAAGCGCCCGCTGATGGGCGCAGTGGCGGCGGAACTGGCGGACCATCTTGTGGTCACCGATGACAACCCGCGCAGCGAGGATCCGACCGCCATCACCACACAGATTCTCCAGGGCGTGCCGGCTGGCCTGTCGGTGCCGGTCGTGCACGAGCGCGCCGACGCCATTGCTCAGGCGATCGCCTCGGCTGGCGCGGCGGACGTGATCGTTGTCGCCGGCAAGGGTCACGAGGACTACCAAATTGTCGGGAACCAGCGGCGCGACTTCTCCGACCGCCGTTTTGTCGCGGAACAGCTGGGCCTGGAGCTGCGGGCATGAATGCGAACGAGCCCTCGACGATGGAAACCGCTCGCGCCGCCGCCGTGCGGATCGGCGCCGCGCTGAACGGGGACCAAACCCTGTTCGAGCGCAGCTTCAGCGGCGTATCCACCGACAGCCGCAGCGTCGCGCCGGGCGAACTGTTCGTAGCCCTGTCCGGCCCGAATTTCGACGGACATGCCTTCGTGCCCAAGGCCGTCGAACGCGGCGCCGCTGCCGCTCTGGTGAGCCGCGCCCAGGATCTGCCGCTGCCGCAATTGCTGGTGCCGGACACCTTGGCGGCGCTGCAGGCCTATGCCGCGAGCTGGCGCGCCGGGTTTTCGCTTCCTCTGATCGGCGTCACCGGCAGCAATGGCAAAACCACGGTCAAGCAGATGCTGGCCGCGGTGCTGGCGCCGCTGGGGCCGGTGCTGGCCACGGCCGGCAATTACAACAATCACATCGGTGTTCCGCTGACGCTGTGCCGCCTGCGCGCCGAACATCATGCCGCCGTGATCGAAATGGGCGCCAACCACCTCGGCGAGATCGCGCAGCTGGCGGATCTCGCGCGGCCCAATATCGGTGTGGTCACGCAGGCCGGGGATGCACACCTCGAAGGCTTCGGCAGTCGCGAAGGCGTGGCCCGCGGAAAGGGCGAACTGTTCGCCGCCTTGGCCGACGAGGCGGTCGCGATCATCAACGCCGATGACGTGCAGGCACCGCTGTGGTTCGAACTGGCCGGCGGTTCGCGGGTGATTCGCTTCGGTCTGTCGGCGGACGCCGACGTGCGCGCCGACGACATCCAGGGCCTGCCGGCCGAAGCGCCGGCCGAAATGCACTTCACGATCCACGCCTTCGGCGCCCGCGCGGCCGTGCGCCTGCCGCTGCCGGGCCGCCACAACGTGCTCAACGCGCTCGCCGCCACGGCCGCGGCGCTGGCCGCCGGGCTGGAGCTGGATCAGATCGCGCAGGGGCTGGCGCAGGTGCAGCCGGCTGACGGTCGCCTGTCCTGGAAAGCGGGCCGACACGGCACCCGCGTGCTCGACGATTCCTACAACGCCAATCCGACCTCGCTGCAGGCCGCCTTGCAGGTGCTGGCGCAATGCGCGCCGCCACGCTGGGTGGTGCTCGGCGATATGGCCGAACTTGGGCAAGGCGCAGACGAACTGCATGTGGAGGCCGGGTTCGCGGCCCGGTCCCTGGGCGTGGAGCGGCTCTATTCGGTGGGGCGCTACGCCCGATCGGCCAGTGTGGGCTTTGGTCGCGGTGGCCGCGACTTCGCGGATGTGGACGCACTTGCAAGGACGCTGCAGGACGAGATCGAACCCGGCGTCTCGGTGCTGGTCAAGGGGTCGCGCTCGGCGCGAATGGAACGCGTGGTGGCGGCGCTGACGGGCAGCGTCGTCGGGGGAGAGCACTGACATGCTGTACCACTTGAGCGACTGGCTGCAGCAATACCAGAGCGGATTCCGGGTATTCCAGTACCTGAGCCTGCGTGCTGTGCTCGGCGTGCTCACCGCGCTGGCGTTCTCGTTCGCCTTCGGCCCGTGGATGATCCGCAGGCTGCAGTTCCACCAGATCGGTCAGGTGGTGCGCGACGACGGTCCGCAGACCCATCTCAAGAAGTCCGGCACGCCGACCATGGGCGGTGCCCTGATCCTGGCTGCCGTCAGCGTCGGCACGCTGTTGTGGAGCGATCTGTCCAACCGTTTCGTGTGGATTGCCTGGCTGGTGACAATGTCCTTCGGCGCGGTCGGCTTTGTCGACGATTACAAGAAGGTACGCTACGGCAAATCCATGGGCCTGTCGGCCAAGCACAAGTATCTGTGGTTGTCGCTGGCCGGATTCGCTGCCACCGGCACCCTGTATTTCACAGCACAGACGCCGGCCGAAACCGGGCTGATCTTCCCGTTCGTCAAGGACGTGATGGTGCCGCTGGGCGGTTTCTACGTGCTCTGGGCCTATCTGGTGATCGTGGGCTCCAGCAATGCCGTGAACCTCACCGATGGCCTGGATGGCCTGGCGATCATGCCGACGGTGCTGGTGGCCGGCGCGCTGGCCGCGTTCGCCTACTGCACCGGCAACGTCAAGTTCGCCAACTACCTCAGCATTCCGTACATCGCCGGGGTCGGCGAACTGGTGCCGTTCTGCACCGCGATCGCCGGTGCCGGTCTCGGCTTTCTGTGGTTCAACGCCTATCCCGCGCAGGTGTTCATGGGCGATGTCGGCGCGCTGGCGCTGGGCGCGGCTCTGGGCGTGGTCGCGGTGCTGGTTCGCCAGGAACTGGTGCTGGCGATCATGGGCGGCGTATTCGTCGCCGAAACCCTGTCGGTGGCCCTGCAGGTCGGCAGCTACAAGCTGCGCAAGAAGCGCATCTTCCGCATGGCGCCGCTGCACCACCACTTCGAACTCAAGGGCTGGCCGGAACCCAAGATCATCGTCCGTTTCTGGATCGTGACCTTGATTCTGGTGCTGATCGGTCTGTCGACCTTGAAGATCCGATGACGACCTGGCCGACATTTTTCGGGAGCAGTGAAAATGCAGGTGAGGTGCGGCGATGAGCTTGCGCGCACAACACTGGCTCATTGTCGGGCTCGGGGCGTCCGGGACTTCCGCGCTGCGCTACCTGCTGCGTGAAGGCGCCGTATGCCTGGCAACCGATAGCCGTGACCTGCCGCCGGACCTTGCAGCGCTGCGTGCCGAGTTCCCGCAAGTGGAGTTTCACGTTGGTGGCTTTTTTGCGCCGGAGCCGCTGAATCGGTTCGCTGGCGCCATCGTGTCGCCGGGTGTTTCGCTGGACGACGAGTTCGTACAAAAGCTCGCCGCCGCTGGCGTGCCGATTCTCGGCGACGTTGAGTTGTTCGCACGCGCGCTTTCCCGGGACCCGGGACCCGGCTCCCGGCTCCCAGCCGTCATCGCCATCACCGGGTCCAACGGCAAGTCCACCGTCACGACGCTGGTCGGCAACATGGCGCGCGCCGCCGGTCTGAACGTGAAGGTTGGCGGCAATCTCGGCAAGCCGGTGCTCGATCTGCTCGACGCGAGTGCCGACCTCTACGTGCTGGAGCTTTCGAGCTTCCAGCTCGAAACGACGCATAGTCTGCGCAGCACCGCCGCGACCGTGCTCAACCTGTCCGAGGATCATCTCGACCGGCACCACACGATGGAGAACTACGGGCGCATCAAGTCCGGCATCTATCGCGGTGCCGATGTCGCGGTGGTCAATCGTGACGATGTCGCCACCTCGCGCAATGCGGAACAGGCGTCGGCCGTGCTGAGCTTCGGTCTCGATCTGCCGTCGGACGGTCACTACGGTCTGCTGCACGCCGACGGCCAGATCTGGCTGATGCGCGGCGCGCAGCGCCTCCTCGCCATGTCCGAACTTCGCATGATCGGTCTGCACAATGCCGCCAACGCCCTGGCCGCGCTGGCCCTGGGCGAGGTCGCCGGCATCGCGCTGGCGCCGGCGCTGCAGGCGCTGCGTGCATTCCCAGGCCTGCCGCATCGCTGCCAGTGGGTGTCGGACGCCGGTGGCGTGACCTGGATCGACGATTCCAAGGGCACCAACGTGGGCTCCACGCTGGCAGCCTTGCGTGGCCTTTCGGGTCCGATCGTGTGGCTCGGAGGCGGGCGGGGCAAGGGACAGGACTTCTCGCCGCTGCGGCCGCCGCTCGCCGAAAAGGGCCGTGCCGCGATCGTCTACGGCGAGGACGCCGACAAGCTGCAGCGCGGACTTCTCGGCGCCTTGCCGGTGTCGCGCGTGGATACGCTCGACGAAGCCGTGCGTGAAGCGCGTGACTGCGCCCGGCCCGGCGATCAGGTGCTGCTGAGCCCGGCCTGCGCCAGTCTCGACCAGTTCAGCAACTACATCGAACGTGGACTGCGTTTCGCGCAGCTTGCCAGGCAGGGTGCGGAATGAACGCCGCCGCCGCGACCTTCGATGCCCTGCGTCAGCACTTCGTGGTGTCGCCGCGCCAGCTCGATCGGCCGTTCTGTCTGGCCGTGGTCACGCTGCTGGCCCTGGGTCTGGTGATGGTGGCTTCTGCGTCGGTGGCCGTCGCCGAGTCGATGACCGGCAACCCGATGTACTACTTCTTCCGTCAGCTGATCTATACCGCGATGGGATTGGCGGTCGGTGCCGGCCTGTTCTGCGTGCCGATGACGGTCTGGGCGCGCAATGGCTTCTGGCTGCTGGCGCTGGCGCTGTTCCTGCTGATGCTGGTGCTGATCCCCGGTGTCGGCCGCGAGGTCAACGGTGCGCGCCGCTGGATTCATCTGCCGCTGTTCAGCCTGCAGGCCTCGGAGCCGGCGCGGCTGGCGCTGGTGGTCTATCTCGCCGGCTATCTGGTGCGGCGTCAGGCCGAATTCCAGAATTCCCTGAGCGGCTTGATGCGGCCGCTGTTCCCGATCGGACTGGCCTGCGGACTGCTGTTGCTGGAGCCGGATTTCGGCGCCGCCGCGGTGCTGGCCGGCGTGGTGTTCCTGATGCTGTTCCTGGCCGGCGCGCGCCTGCTGTACCTGTTTTTGCCAGTGCTGGCGGCCGGCGGCGCCTTCGCCTATCTGGCGACCTCGCAGGCCTATCGCCTGCGGCGCATTCTCAGCTTCCGCGATCCGTTTGCGGATATCGAGAATACCGGCTGGCAGCTGTCGCAGTCGCTGATCGCGATCGGGCGCGGCGAATGGTTCGGCGTCGGGCTCGGCAACAGCGTACAGAAGCTGCTGTACCTGCCGGAGCAGTACACCGACTTCATCTACGCGATCTATGCCGAGGAATTCGGACTCGCCGGCACCGTGGTGCTGCTGGCCTTGTACGGTGTACTGAGCTGGCGCGGCTTCGAAATCGGCCGTGTCGCCGAGCAGCAGGGCGAGCGCTTCCGCGCCTACCTTTGCTATGGGCTTACCGGCTGGATCGGCGGTCAGGCGATGCTCAATCTCGCCGTCAACACCGGTCTGCTGCCGACCAAGGGTCTGACCCTGCCGCTGCTGTCCTACGGCGGCTCCAGCCTGATCACCTTCTGCGCGATGCTGGCGCTGATTCTGCGCGTGGACCACGAGAACCGCCGCGCCGTCGCCGGGCGTCCCACCGGGGTGCGTACATGAAGGCGATGATCCTGGCCGGCGGCACCGGCGGGCACGTGTTTCCGGCGCTCGCCGTCGCGCAGCGCCTGCGCGAGCTGGGGCATGAGGTGTTCTGGATGGGCACCCAGGCCGGGCTTGAAGCGCGCGTGGTGCCGGCCCACGGCATCGAGGTCGAGTGGATCCGTGTGGCCGGCCTGCGCGGCAAGGGCATGCTCAGTCTGCTGACTGCGCCGCTGGCGGTGGGTCGGGCGCTGATTCAGGCGCTGGCCGTGGTGCGGCGTCGCAAGCCGAACGTGGTGCTGGGCATGGGGGGCTACGTCGCCGGTCCCGGCGGACTCGCGTCCTGGCTGATGCGCCAGCCGCTGGTGATACACGAACAGAACGCCGCGCCGGGCACCACCAACCGCATCCTCGCGCGCTTCGCGCGGCGGGTTCTGCAAGCCTTCCCGGGTTCGATCCGCAATGGCGTGACGGTGGGCAATCCGGTGCGTGCCGGCTTCGCGGCGGTGCCGGCGCCGGCGCAGCGGCTGGCGGGACGGGACGGCGCGATTCGAGTGCTCGTACTCGGCGGCAGCCAGGGCGCGCGGGCGCTGAACGAACGGGTACCACAGGCCCTGGCGCAGATGTCCGCCGAGCGTCGCCCGCAGGTCTGGCATCAGGCCGGTCGCACGCTCGAAGTGGCCGAACAGTCCTATCGCGAAGCAAACGTGGAGGCGCGACTCGACGCCTTCATCGAAGACATGCCGGCGGCCTATGCCTGGGCCGATCTGGTGCTGTGCCGGTCCGGCGCGATGACCGTGGCGGAACTGGCGGCTGCCGGCTGCGCTTCGCTGCTGGTCCCGTTTCCGTTTGCCACCGACGATCACCAGACGCGCAACGGCGAATATCTGGTCGGCGCCGGTGCGGCCGAGATGATTGCCGAGTCGGCGCTGACGCCGGAACGGCTGGCGGACCGCCTGAGCGCGCTGACGGCCGACCGCGAGGTGCTGCTGCGCATGTCCGAAGCGGCGCGTGCGGCAGCCTGGCCGCGCGCCCTGGACGTGATCGTCAGCACGCTATTGCAGGAGGCGCGCGAATGATGAATGCCGCCGGAATGGCACGACTGGTCTCAGCGCCGATGCGTCGCGTGCGCCGCATACACCTGATCGGCATCGGGGGTTCCGGCATGGCCGGAATCGCCGAGGTGCTGATCAATCTGGGCTATGAAGTATCCGGCTCCGATCTCAAGGACTCGGCGGTGACGCGCCAGCTGGCCTCGCTGGGTGCCCGCATTTTCTCCGAACACGTCGCCGACAATGTTCAGGGGGCCGATGTCGTGGTCGCCTCGACCGCGGTCAGGGCCGACAACGCCGAGGTGGTCGAGGCGCACCGGCAGCTGATTCCGGTGGTGCGGCGCGCCGAAATGCTGGCCGAGCTGATGCGCTTTCGCTACGGCATCGCCATCGCCGGCACGCACGGCAAGACCACGACCACGAGCCTGGTCGCGGCCACGCTCGCCGAAGGCGGTCTGGACCCGACCTTCGTCGTCGGCGGTCGCGTGAAGTCGGCCGGCACCAATGCACGGCTCGGCGCCGGCGCCTATCTGGTGGCCGAGGCCGACGAATCCGATGCCTCGTTCCTGCACCTGACGCCGATGATCGCCGCCGTCACCAATATCGACGCCGACCATCTGGAAACCTACGGCGGCGACTTTGCGCGGCTGCGTGCGACCTTCCTCGAATTCCTGGCGCGGCTGCCGTTCTATGGCCTGGTGGTGATGTGCATCGACGACGCCGTGGTCCGCCAGATGCTGCCGGAAGTCGGCCGCCCGGTGTTGACCTACGGTTTCGCCGAAGACGCCGACATTCGCGCCGAGAACGTGCAGTCCGATGGCGAGGGCAGCCGCTTCGAAGTGGTGCTGGCGGACGGTCAGCGTGAATCGCTGTTCCTGAATCTGCCGGGACGGCATAACGTCGAGAACGCGCTGGTTGCCGTGGCGATCGCGCGTGAACTCGATGTGCCGTTCACGGCGATCCGCAAGGCGCTGGCCGAATTCCAGGGGATCGGACGACGCTGCGAATCGCACGGCGAGATGACGATCGGTACTGCGCGCGTGCGTCTGGTCGATGACTATGGTCACCACCCGCGCGAACTCGCCGCCACCTTCGAGGCGATGCGTTCGGCCAACCCGGGACGTCGGCTGGTCGTAAGCTTCCAGCCGCACCGCTACTCTCGCACGCGCGATCTGTTCGACGACTTCTGCGCGGTGCTGTCGAGCGTCGACGAACTGCTGCTGACCGAAGTCTATGCCGCCGGCGAAGCGCCGATCGCCAATGCCGACGGCCGCAGCCTGGCGCGCGGCATTCGGGCGCGCGGCAAGGTTTCCCCCGTATTCGTGGACAAGGTTGCCGAATTGCCCGACGCGCTGGCGGCGGTGCTGCGTGATGGTGACGTGCTGCTGAGCCTAGGTGCCGGCGATATCGGCAGCTTGCCGGGGTTGCTGGCCGACCGCTTTGGGGGTGGCGCATGAATGCACAGCGCATTCGGAACCCGGGAACCGGGACCCGGGACCCGCAAAGCGGCGTGCGCGGGCGCTTGTCTTACGGCGAATCGATGGCGCTGCACACCAGTTGGCGCGTGGGTGGGCCGGCAGACCGCTGGTTCGAGCCGGCGGACCGCGAGGATCTTTCGGATTTCGTGCGGCAACTGCCGGACGGCGATCCGATGACCTGGATCGGTCTCGGCAGCAATCTGCTGGTGCGCGACGGTGGCATCCGCGGCACGGTGGTCTGCCTGAAGGACGGATTCGATGCAATTCGCCTGGACCCCGCCATTCCCGAGTCCCAGATCCTGGGTTCCGGGATCCGGCTGGTGCAGGCCGGTGCCGCCGCCCACTGCGCACGCCTCGCCAAGACCTGCGCCGACGCGAAACTGGCCGGCCTCGGCTTCCTGATCGGTGTGCCCGGCACGCTCGGTGGCGCGCTGGCGATGAACGCCGGCGCGCACGGCGGCGAGACCTGGGATTTCGTGGAGTCCGTCGAAGTGCTGTTCGACGACGGGCACTTCGAATGGCTGCCGAAATCGGCCTTCGAAACCGGCTACCGTCATGTGGTCGCGCCGGCCGGCTTCGCCGGATTCATTGCCGCGCGTCTGCGCCTGGAAGCCGACGCGGACGGCTCCGCCGCGGCCGACATGAAGGCCTGGCTGGCCAAGCGTCGCGCCACGCAGCCGGTGGGCAAGCCGACCGCCGGCAGCACCTTCCGCAACCCGCAGGGCGATCACGCCGCTCGTTTGATCGAGTCCTGTGGACTCAAGGGCCATCGCATCGGTGGCGCCGTGGTGTCGTCCATGCACGCCAACTTCATCGTCACCGAAGCCGGTGCGCGTGCGGCCGACGTCGAACGCCTGATCGATTTCGTTCGGGCCGAAGTGGAACGCCAACGCGGCGTGAAGCTGCAGCCCGAGGTCCGGTTTGTTGGAGACGCAGCATGAACGCCTCACGCCTCACGCCTCGCGCCTCGCCGCGGATCGAAGATCCGCACGCTTTCGGCCGCGTCGCCGTGCTGTGCGGCGGCTGGTCGAGCGAGCGCGAGGTCTCCTTGCAGTCCGGTGCCAACGTCTATGCGGCACTGCGCCGCCGCGGTGTCGACGCCACCCTGATCGACGCCGATCGCGACACGCTGCTGGCCTTGGGTCGTCAGGGCTATCAGCGCGCCTTCAACATCATGCATGGCACCGGTGGCGAAGACGGCACCGTGCAGGCGCTGCTGGATCTGCAAGGGATCGCCTACAGCGGCTGCGGCGTGCTCGCCTCGGCGCTGGCGATGGACAAGCTGCGAACCAAGCGCATCTGGAAGGCTGAAGGCCTGCCTACGCCGGAATGGATGCTGCTGGCCTCGAACGAGGATGCCCTCGCGGCCGGCGAGACGCTGGGCTATCCGTACTTCATGAAGCCGGCAGCCGAAGGCTCCAGCGTCGGCATCAGCAAGGTGGCGTTTGCCACCTCGGCGGTTTCGGCATTCCGCCGCGCGGCCGGTGAGTATCACAAGCGCCCGCGCGCGGTGCTGGCGGAGCGCAACATCGGCGGCGGGGAGTACACCTGCTCGATTCTGGACGGTGAGGCTCTGCCGATCATCCACATCGTGCCGGCCTCCGAGTTCTATGACTACCACGCCAAGTACATCTCGGACGAAACCCAGTATCACTGCCCGGCCGGACTGGCGCCGGCGCGCGAGATGGAGCTGCGCGGCCTGTGTCTGCGTGCCTTCGAGCTGATCGGCGGCAGCGGCTGGGGCCGTGTCGATTTTCTGCTCGACGAACAGGGCCGTGAATATCTGATCGAGGTCAACACGCTGCCCGGCATGACCTCCCATTCGCTGGTGCCGATGGCGGCCAAGACCGCCGGCATCGACTTCGACGAACTGTGCTGGCGGATTCTCGAAGCCGGCCTGGAGACCTCCGATGCCGTCTGAGGCCATCACTTTCGACGCGCCGGCAGACGCCGCTCTCAACCCCTTGCCGCCCTCGCTGCGGGCCTGGCCGTTCGTGGCGGCGCTGATCGGGCTGTGCACCCTGGCCTGGGCCGTGACGCAGGCGATGGACAACGGCGGTCCGCGCATCGAACAACTGCGCCTGGATGGTGATTTCGCACATGTTTCGCCGCAGCAGCTGCGCGGGCGCATCGAACCCTTGGTCGGCGGCGGATTCTTCGCCGTGGATCTGGCCGCGATTCGGGACGAGCTGGAGTCCGAACCCTGGATCGCCAGTGCGCGCGTGACGCGCGCATGGCCCGGCGTGCTGCGCGTGAAAGTGGCAGAGCACCGGGCCGCTGCGCGTTGGGGCGCGGCCGGTGCCTTGTCCGAACAGGGCGCAGTGTTCACACCGCCTGCGCCGGAAGAACTGTCCGACAGCCTGCCGCGACTCGACGGGCCGGGCGGCCGTGTGGTCGAGGTGCTCGACGCCTACATGGCCTTGGTGCAGCGGCTCGGTGCCACGCCGTTCAGTCCGCGCAGTGTGCGCATGGACGCGCGCGGCGAGTGGTACATGGGCACCGCTGACGGTGTCGAGCTGCGCCTGGGGCGTGAGTCGCCGGCCCGGCAGGCCGAGCGCATCGCCACCGAGGTGTTGCCCGCATTGGTCAATGAACTGGAACGCGTGAACTACGTGGACCTGCGCTACAGCAACGGATTCGCCGTCGGCTGGCGTCTGCCGACGGAAGAAGAGGATGCAAAAAATGGCTAAACGGACCGCCAAGAATCTGCTGGTCGGCCTGGATATCGGCACCTCCAAGGTCGTGGCGATCGTCGGCGAGATCGGCACCGATGGTTCGCTGGAGATCGTGGGTCTGGGCTCGCACCCCTCGCGCGGCCTGTCGCGTGGCGTGGTGGTGGATATCGAGGCGACGACGCAATCGATCCGGCGTGCGATCGAGGAGGCCGAGCTGATGGCGGGCTGCCGCGTGCAGTCGGTGTATGCCGGAATTTCCGGCAGTCACGTCAAGGCCTTCAATTCGCAGGGCATCGTCGCGGTGCGCAACAAGGAGGTCAGCGAGGCCGACAAGGAGCGCGTGATCGATGCCGCGCGTGCCGTGCCGATCCCCAATGACCAGAAAGTGCTGCACGTGGTGCCGCAGGAATGGTCGGTCGACGGCCAGGAGGGCATTCGCGAGCCGGCCGGCATGTTCGGTGTGCGGCTCGAAGCCAAGGTGCACATGGTCTCGGTCTCGGTCTCGGCTGCGCAGAACATCCACAAATGCGTGGAGAGCTGCGGTCTGCAGGTGGACCGTCTGATTCTGGAGCCGCTGGCGTCCTCGTACGCGGTGCTGATGCCGGATGAACGCGACCTCGGCGTGTGCCTGGTCGACATCGGTCACGGCACCTCCGACATCGCGATCTTCAAGGACGGTTCGATCCGCCATACGGCGGTGGTACCGATCGCCGGCGAGTACGTCACGCGCGACATCGCCGCGATGTTCCGCACGCCGACCCAGGCGGCCGGCGAAATCAAGATCAAACACGGCTGCGCACTGCCGCAGATGCTGGAGCGCGACGAGGAAATCGAGGTGCCGTCGACCGGCGACCATCCGCCGCGCCGCATTTCCCGGCAGGCCATGAGCGAGGTCATCCGCGCGCGCTACGAGGAGCTGTTCCGCGACTTCATCAAGCGCGAGCTGCATCGCAGCGGCTTCTACGACCTCATCGCCGGCGGCGTGGTGCTCACGGGCGGCAGCTCCAAGATTCCGGGCGTGGTGGAGCTGGCCGAGGAAATCTTCGAGGTGCCGGTTCGGCTGGGTCTGCCGCACAACGTGCGCGGGCTCACCGAGGTCGCGCGCAATCCGGTTTACGCAACCGGGGTGGGTTTGCTGCTGTTCGGCCGGGATCACTTGCCCGGCGACCGCAGCGAGCTCGAGCACGGGGGAATCAAACAGGCGCTGGACCGGGTGATGCACTGGTTCCGGGGCAACTTTTAACAACGACAAATCGTTCTTTTACATGTGCGGGGTCAAACCCGACTTCGTTTTCAAGGCTTGGAAAGGGCTGTTCAGGTAATTCAAGGAGGCTGTCATGCCGGAAATGTTCGAAATACTCGATGGGCAAACTGCGGATCGCGCCATCATTCGTGTCGTGGGTGTCGGCGGCGGTGGCTGCAATACCGTCAACCAAATGGTGGAGGCGGAGATCGAAGGCGTGGACTTCGTCTGCTCCAACACCGATCGTCAACATCTGGATCGCTGCAAGACCCAGAACATCCTTCAGATTGGATCGACGATCACGCGGGGCCTGGGCGCCGGCTCGGACCCCGAAAAGGGTCGCGCGGCCGCGCTGGAGGACAAGGACCGCATCCGTGAGCTGCTCGACGGCACCGACATGCTGTTCATCACCGCCGGCATGGGGGGCGGCACCGGCACCGGTGCGGCGCCGGTGATCGCCGAGATCGCGCGCGAACTCGACATCCTCACGGTGGCGGTGGTCACCAAGCCGTTCATGTTCGAGGGCAAGAAGCGCGGCGCCTCGGCGATGCGCGGCATTGAGGAACTGCACAAGCATGTCGACTCGCTGATCCTCATCCCCAACGAGAAGCTGCAACTCGTGCTGGGTGACGATGCGACCATGGACGAGTGCTTCCGCAAGGCCAACGACGTGCTGCAGAACGCCGTGCAGGGCATCTCCGATCTGATCACGCGTCCCGGCATGGTCAACGTCGACTTCGCGGACGTCTGCACCGTGATGCGCAACCGCGGCAAGGCGATGATGGGCATGGGCCGGGCCACCGGCGATGCGCGCGCCTCGCAGGCGGTCGAAGAAGCGCTGACCAGCCCGCTGCTCGACGACATCGAGCTGTCCAATGCGCGTGGCATCCTCGTCAACCTGGCCTGCGACAGCACGCTGAAGATGGGCGAGATCAACCGGGTGATGAAGCGCGTCATGGAGATCGCCTCCGACGATGTCGACGTCAAGTTCGGCACTTCGCTCGATCAGGCGCTCGACGGCGAGCTGCGCGTGACGGTGGTGGCGACGGGTCTGGGCGGCGGCGTGGTCCCGCAGATGCAGATGCCGCAAGGCAGCGTGCAGCACAACACGGTCGTCACGCCGCTCAAGCGTCCGGATGTGACCGGATCACCGCGTCCCGCGGCCGTCGACGTGCCGACCGTGATCCGGCGTCAGCCGGCCGCGGCCCACGACTTCGCCACGGCGGCGATTCCGGATGAGGAAATCCTCAACATTCCGGCGTTTCTGCGCAATCAGGCGGACTAACATCGGCTTCGCCGCGTGGGGGCGCGGCGGTGCATAGCGTAGGTCGAGCGGTGGCGCGATCGGGGTTCCGGCACCTCGATCGCTCAGCCTGCAGACGGGTGCGTGTGATATCGTATTCGATGCACCGCAGGTTTGGGCATGTGCCCGGTCTCCCGACCTGCCGATGATGATCGAACGATCGTTTCAAGCGCTCGGTGGAATCTGAGGCCGGGCGTTTGCGTCGGACCAGGACCGGCTGCCGACGCCATACGAATCAGAAGGACCCGAACAAGAAGATGCTCAAGCAGCGCACATTGCGCCAACCCATCCGCGCCACTGGCGTGGGTCTGCATAGTGGTCGCAAGGTCTATATGTCCCTGCTGCCGGCCGGCCCCGATACCGGCATCGTGTTTCGCCGCCTTGATCAGGATACTTCCGTGGAAGTCCCGGCACGGGCCGATCTGGTCGGCGACACCCAACTTTGCACCTGTCTGATTCAGGACACGGTCAAGATCCAGACGGTCGAGCACTTGCTGTCGGCCTTGGCCGGCCTGGGTATCGACAACGCGATCGTCGAGCTGTCCGCCGCCGAAGTGCCGATCATGGATGGCAGCGCCGGTCCGTTCGTGTTCCTGATCCAGTCGGCCGGCATCCACGAGCAGGACGCCGCCAAGAAATTCATCCGCGTGAAGCAGCCGGTGCAGGTGCAGGAAGGCGACAAGATGGCGCGGCTGGAGCCGTACGACGGTTTTCGTCTGTCCTTCGGCATCGACTTCAAGCATCCGGTAGTGCGCTCAAGCGGGCAGAGCGCGGTCATGGACTTTTCCACGACCAGTTTCGTGCGAGAGGTTTCGCGGGCGCGCACCTTCGGATTCATGCGTGATGTCGAATTCATGCGTTCACGCAATCTGGCCTTGGGCGGCAGCCTCGACAATGCCGTGGTGCTCGACGAGTTCCGCGTACTCAACAACGAGGGGCTGCGCTATGACGACGAATTCGTGCGTCACAAGATTCTCGATGCGATCGGTGATCTGTATCTGCTCGGGCACAGCCTGATCGGCGCCTACTCGGCGCACAAGTCCGGTCACGAGCTCAACAACAAACTGGCGCGCAAGTTGCTGAATGATCCGGCGTCCTGGGAAATCGTCAGCTTCGATGACCCGGCGCGGGCGCCGATCACGTACATGCAGGGAATGCCGGCAGCCGCCTGAGGCGACGACCGGTGATTTTTGCACAGTCGGCGGCTGAATTTGTCCTTGTGTGCACCATTTCGGCGCGTGTAGACTCGGACTAACTTGGGGCGGCCGGTCGAACTTTAATCTCGATCTGCCGGAAAGTCGTACCGAAGCGTTCTTGAAGAAACGCCAAAAGCTCGTCTGTTCGGAAACGCATCTGATTCAGCGCCGAGGCATTGTCGGTGTAGAGGATCAGTTTGCGGCCGCGCAGATTGGCGACTCGGACGGAATGCGACCAGGGCGCCGCCAGGTGTTCGCGGATCGCGTCTTGTATGCCGCGCAGATATTGGGCGCGGGCAAGAACCGACCGAACAGTGGTGGGGTGACCGTCGAGCAGTTGGGACAACGGTCGGAAAAGGTCAGACATTCAGGGCTCGGGGCCGCATTCGGGACGGCATGGATATTATTGTAGTCAATCACAATCGCGGGCGAACCTGGCGATTCAATCTGGGCGCGCGCGGCGCGATCATTTGGGGTCCGATGGCGCTGTTGCTGGTCGCCCTGATGGTCGGCTCCTTCGTCGCCGGATCCCAGCTCGGCGGCGGCGGCAAGAACCAGGCGACCGAAATCGCCAGTGTCTGGGCCGATGACATCGCCGATCAGCGCTCCCAGCTCGAAAAGACCCGCGAGTACGTGCTCGACAATACGCACGCGATCGCACGCCGCCTCGGTCAGCTGCAGGCGCAGATGATGCGATTGGACGCTGCCGGGCAGCGGCTCACCGAGATCGCCGACCTCGACAGCGGCGAATTCGACTTCAGTACCCCGCCGCCGATCGGTGGACCCGAAACCGAAGCGGCCGGTGACTTCATCAACGCCTCGTCGATGATCACCCAGCTCGACGCGGTCCAGCGTCAGCTCGACGATCGCGAGCGCCAGATGCGGGTGCTCGAAGACCTGCTATTGGCCAGTCGCCTGCAGAAGGAAGTCCGCCCGTCCGGCTGGCCGATCGCCAAGGGCTGGATTTCCTCGGTGTTCGGCGCGCGCACCGATCCGTTCACTGGCCGTCGCACCTATCATCAGGGCGTGGACTTCGCCGGCAAGGAAGGCAGCGATGTGCTGGCCGCCGCCTCCGGTGTGATTTCCTACGCGGGTCCGCGCTTCGGTTACGGGAACCTCGTCGAGATCAATCACGGCAACGGCTACGTGACCCGTTACGGCCACAACAAGTCGGTGTACGTGAAGGTGGGCGACCGCGTGAAGAAGGGCCAGTCCGTGGCCGCGCTGGGTTCCACCGGGCGTTCCACCGGCCCGCACGTTCATTTCGAGGTGCTCTTGAACGGACGCGTGGTCAACCCCAGTCAGTACATTCGAGCGTCGCGCTAGGCGTCGTCGGGGGTCCTGGGGGGCACGGGCAGTTACTGCTTGGGGCGTTCGACGGCATAATACGCGGCCCCTGGCGCCCTTAGGCGCCCTACGCGTGCCCGAGGGTGCGCGCATCATCGATCGGTCATGTTGAATAATTTACTGGCGCGCGTCTTCGGCAGCCGGAATCAACGCATTCTCAAGGGGCTCGACAGCCTGGTCGCCCAGGTCAATGCGCTCGATGCCGAAATGAGCGCGCTCAGCGACGAGGCGCTCGCCGCCAAGACGCCCTACTTCCGCGAACGGCTGGCCAAGGGCGAGACCCTCGACCAGATCATGCCGGAGGCCTTCGCGGTGGTCCGCGAGGCCGGCAAGCGCGTGCTCGGCATGCGCCATTTCGACGTACAGCTGATCGGCGGCGCGATCATGCACGCCGGCAAGATCGCCGAAATGAAGACCGGTGAAGGCAAGACCCTGGTCGCCACGCTCGCGGCCTATCTCAATGCGCTGCCCGGCAAGGGCGTGCATATCGTCACCGTCAACGACTATCTGGCGCGGCGCGATTCCGAGTGGATGGGACGCATCTACCGCTTCCTTGGCATGACCGTGGGTGTGGTGGTGCCCAATCAGCCCGCCACCGAAAAGCGTGAGGCCTATCAGGCCGACATCACCTACGCGACCAACAACGAGCTGGGCTTCGATTACCTGCGCGACAACATGGCGTTTCGCACGGAAGACAAGGCGCAGCGTGGCCACGCCTTCGCGATCATCGACGAGGTCGATTCGATTCTGATCGACGAGGCGCGCACGCCATTGATCATTTCGGGGCCGACCGACGACAAGCCGGACCTCTACGTCAAGATCAACGTGCTGGTGCCGCGCCTGACGAAGCAGGAAGAGGAGGAAGGCCCCGGCGACTACTCCGTGGACGAGAAGGGCAAGCAGGTCCACCTCACCGAGGAAGGCTTCGAGCACGTCGAGGAATTGATGCAGGAGGCCGGTCTGCTCGGCGAGGGCGAAAGCCTCTACGACGCCCAGCATATCGTGCTGATGCATCACCTCAATGCCGCGCTGCGTGCGCACCTGCTGTACAAGCGCGACGTCGAATACATCGTGCGTAACGGCCAGGTGATCATCATCGACGAATTCACCGGCCGCATGATGGCCGGCCGGCGCTGGTCCGACGGCCTGCATCAGGCGATCGAGGCCAAGGAAGGCGTGCCGATCCAGCAGGAAAACCAGACACTGGCCTCGATCACGTTCCAGAACTATTTCCGGCTGTACGAGAAGCTGTCCGGCATGACCGGCACGGCCGATACCGAAGCCTACGAGTTCCAGACGATCTACAACCTCGAAGTCGTGGTGATTCCGCCGAACCGGCCGATGGCGCGCAAGGATGATGGCGACCTGGTGTTCATGACCGCGCGCGAGAAATTCAATGCCGTGGTCGAGCAGATCGTCGACGCATCCAAGCGGGAGCAGCCGGTGCTGGTCGGCACCGCCTCGATCGAAACTTCGGAACTGCTGTCGCAACTGCTGAACCAGAACAACATTCGCCACGAAGTGCTCAACGCCAAGCAGCACGAGCGCGAAGCCGAGATCATCGCCCAGGCCGGTCGCCCGGGCTCGGTGACGATCGCCACCAACATGGCCGGCCGCGGCACCGACATCGTGCTCGGTGGCAGCCTCGAGGCCGAACTGGCCAAGGTGCCGGAAGACGATGTGGCGGCGCGAGAGCGGATCAAGGCCGACTGGAAAATCAGTCACGACAAGGCGCTGGCGGCCGGCGGCCTGTGCGTGATCGGCTCCGAGCGGCACGAGTCACGGCGCATCGACAATCAGCTGCGCGGTCGCTCGGGTCGTCAGGGCGATCCTGGCGCGTCGAGTTTCTACCTGTCGCTGGAAGATACGCTGATGCGCATCTTCACGCCGCCGCGCATGCGCGCGATGCTGCAACGCCTCGGCATGCAGGAAGGCGAGGCGATCGAGCACAAGTGGGTGACGCGAGCCATCGAAACCGCGCAGCGCAAGGTCGAGGCGCACAACTTCGACATCCGCAAGCACCTGCTCGACTATGACAACGTCGCCAACGACCAGCGCAAGGTGGTCTATGAACTGCGCGATGAGCTGATGTCGGCGGATCGTGTCTCGCCGATGATCGACGAGATTCGCGAGGACGTCAGCAATGCCGTCATCGACGCCTACATCCCGCCGCAGAGCATCGAGGACCTGTGGGACAAGGCGGGCCTCGAAGAAGCCATGCAGCGCGACTTCCAGCTGGAGGTTCCGATCCAGAAGTGGCTCGACGAGGAAAAGTCCCTCAACGAGCAGGGCCTGCGCGAACGCCTCGCGAAGATGATCGATGAGGCCTACGTCGCCAAGAAGGAACGCGTCGGCGCGGCGGTGCTGGAGCATTTCGAGAAGGCGATTTCGCTGAATGTGCTCGATCGTCTGTGGCGCGAGCATCTGGCGGCGATGGACTTCCTGCGTCAGGGCATCAACCTGCGCGCCTATGCGCAGCGTGACCCCAAGCAGGAGTTCAAGCGCGAGGCGTTCACCCTGTTCAACGATATGCTGTCGCGCTTCAAGCATGAAGTGATCACGATACTCGCCAAGGTCCAGATTCAGACCGAGGCCGAAGTCGAGGCCGTGGAAGCGCAGCGTCAGGCGCCCAAGCAGATCGTCATGCAGCACGCCGAGGCACCCTCGTTCTCGCAGAGCGAAGGCGAGGCGCCGCCACCGCCGGCGGCGCCGCCCGCAGCGGCCGGCGGCCGGCCGCTCAACGTGGCGCCGCCACGCGCTCAGCCGAAGCCGGAAACCGTGGTGCGCGAGATGCCCAAGGTGGGCCGCAATGATCCCTGTCCCTGCGGCTCCGGCAAGAAGTTCAAGCAGTGTCACGGCAAGCTGGACTGAGGTCTGTTTTCGAGCGGCGCTATACTCGCCTACATGGAAACGCCGCTTCTTGAACAAGCCCGGATGCTGCCGCTTGAGGACCAGTTGGCACTGGTGGAAGCCTTGTGGGACAGCATTTCGCATACGGTTCCGCTGACCACATCTCAAAAGGACGAGCTTGACCGCCGGATGAACGATCTCGACGCGAATCCGGACGATGTTTCCCCCTGGGGTGAGGTGAAAGCGTCCGCGCTGGTTCGTATCGGGCGATGACGCTGGCGGTCAGGTTTTATCGGGCAGCGCGTGAGGAATTCACAGAAGCCGCTGTCCGGTACGAAGCGCAGCGCCCGGATCTCGGTGTCCAGTTCATTGCTGAGATCGAGCGCTGTCTGGAGGTGGCTGCGTCGAAGCCGCAGATTTGCGCTCCCGTGTACAAAAGCGTTCGCCGGATCGTGGCCCGCCGCTTTCCGTACATCGTCTATTTCCGGCTTGAAGCCGACTGCATCATCGTCCTGTCGGTATTTCACGGCAATCGCGATCCAGTGCAGTGGCGGAAGCGGACATAACAGGTCATAAGGAATCCGAGATGGCCGTCAACCTGAAACCTCCAGAGTCGCTGCTGCCGGTGGCGGGCGTACGGCTCGGCACCGCCGAGGCGGCGATCAAGAAGCCGGGCCGGCAAGACCTGCTGCTGATCGAACTGGCTGAGGGCAGCACGGTCGCCGGCGTGTTCACGCGCAATGCCTTCTGCGCCGCACCGGTGCTGCTGTGTCGGGAGATTCTGGCCGGCACCCAGGCCGTGCGCGGATTGCTGGTCAACAGCGGCAACGCCAACGCCGGTACCGGCGAGGCCGGAATGGACGCCGCGCGCGCGACCGCCGACTTCGCCTCTCAGACGCTGGGCGGCGGTGCGGTGCTGCCGTTCTCGACCGGCGTGATCGGGCAGGCCCTGCCGGTGCAGAAGATCGAAACCGCGATTCCGCATGCGCTCGCGGCCCTCGATGCCAATGGCTGGCGCGCCGCTGCCGAGGCCATCATGACCACCGATACCGTCGCCAAGGGCGCCAGTCGCGAAGTGCAGATCAACGGCGAAACCGTCACCGTGACTGGTATCTCCAAGGGTGCCGGCATGATCCGGCCGGACATGGCGACCATGCTGGCTTTCGTCGGCACCGATGCCAAGCTCAGCCCCGCTGCGACCGAGCGTTGCCTGCGCGATGCGGTCGAGGTCTCGTTCAACTGCATCACCGTGGACGGCGACACCTCGACCAATGACTCGGCGATGCTGTTCGCCACCGGGGCGGCCGGCGATACCATCGAAGTCGGCGATGCGGCCTTCGAGACGGTCGCTGCGGCAGTACGCGAGGTTTGCCTCGAACTGGCACAAGCCATCGTGCGCGACGGCGAAGGCGCCACGCGTTTCATCACCATCGCCGTCTCCGGCGCCGGCAGCGAGGCCGAGGCACGTCTGGCGGCGGATGCCGTGGCGCATTCGCCGCTGGTCAAGACCGCCTGTTTCGCCGGCGACGCCAACTGGGGCCGGATTCTCGCCGCCGTGGGGCGCAGCGGAGTCCCGGCGCTCGATGTGTCGCGTATCCGCATCGCGATCGATGAAGTCCTGCTGATCGAGGACGGTGCGCCGGCTGTGTCCTATCGCGAGGAACTGGGCGCGGCCGTATTCGCGCGCCCGGAATTCAGTATTCAGATCGATCTCGGGCGTGGCGAAGCCGGCGTCACCATCTGGACCTGCGATTTCAGCTACGACTACGTGCGCATCAATGCCGAGTACCGGACCTGATTCGGCTCGCAAGATTGTCCGTATCGCCGTCGGAGTCCTGCGCCGCCGCAACGGCGAGGTGCTGATTGCGCAGCGTCCCGATGGCAAGGAGGCGGCCGGCTGGTGGGAATTTCCGGGCGGCAAGATCGAGGCCGCTGAATCCGTGGAGCAGGCCCTGCACCGTGAGCTTCATGAGGAACTCGGAGTTCGAGTGCAATCGGCGCGGCGCCTGATCGTGTTGCGGCACGACTATCCGCACAAGACCGTCGAGCTCGATACCTGGCTGGTCGACAACTGGCTGGGTGAACCGCAGCCCCTGGAACAACAGGCATTGGCCTGGAGTGCTCCGGATCGGCTCGGGGACTATCGCTTGCTGCCGGCGGATGGCCCGATTCTGTCGGCCCTGCGCTTGCCTGCGCGGTACCTGATCACTCGGCCGAAAATCCATGCGGACGAACTCGTCCGGCGCCTGCCCTCATTGCCTTCCGATGCCTTGCTGCGTCTGCGCCTGCCCACTCTTGGCGACTCCGACTACCGTCGGCTGGCGGAGCAGGTGGCCGGGTACTGGGCTGTGGACCGTTTGATTCTGGATCGTGATCCCGCTCTGTCCGGGGCCCTGGGTGCGGGCTGGCATGCCAGCGAGGCGAGTTTGTTCCAGCTTGATCGGAGACCGTCGGTGCCGCTGGCATGGGTCCTGGCGTCCTGCCATGACGCGAAATCGCTGGCGCGTGCGCGTGAACTCGGCTTCGATGCCGCGGTGCTGGGGCCGGTTCAGCCGACGCCCAGTCATCCCTTGGCGCCGACGCTGGGCTGGTCCGCCTTCGGCGCGCTTGCGGCCAACGCGGGCCTGCCGGTCTACGCGATCGGCGGCGTGGGGCCGCCGCAGCTCACGGAAGCCTGGCGGGCCGGTGCCCAGGGCGTGGCCGGCATCTCCGCGTGGTTCGATGGCAAGTAGCGGTTGCTTAAATTCGATCTCGCCCCCGCTTTTGCTGCTGAACGCTCAGGCCTCATCCCACAGCGCCCGCCAGCCGGTGTCGCCGAGACGGCGCAGGACTTCGATGTTGCGTTGATAGACGGCGTCCGGATCGTCCAGCGAGCCGACCGCGCGCTCGACGCTGGATTCGCGCAGCAGATGCAGCATCGGGTACGGCGAGCGGTTGGTGAAGTTGCCGACGTCCTCGGGTTCGCTGTCGGCGAAGCAATACGCGGGATGAAAGCTCGCGATCTGGATTTCGCCCTCCAGTCCGTTTGCAAGCAGCTCGGCGTCGGCGGCGTCCAGAAAGTCGTTGTAGTCGAGAAAATCAGCAAGTACGGCCGGATGCACGAGCAGGGTGGTCTCGATCTCATCGCTCGGCGTGTCGCGCAGCAGCAGCAGCTCGGCTTGCAGTGCATCCAGCAGATCATCGGTATTTCGGGCCGCACAGACCTGAATGCGCAGCTGGCCGCGCGCATACGGCGCTTTGGCGAAGGGGCAGAGATTCAAGCCGATCACCGCACGCTCCAGCCACTGGCGGGTTTCCGCGATGATTTTGGACTCGTCGGCAAGTGTTTGACTGTTCATTCGTTCCTGGGCTTCGAGCGTGGCGCGGACGAACGCGCCGCTGCATTCTCGCCGGTCTGGGGCGGCGATGTTGGCCGACGCTGTCATCCGTCGCTGGCAGCGATCATGTAACAATGAACATTCGGTCAATTCAGCCATTGAGTCATGCCTGCCTACAAAGCCCCCCTGCGCGACATCCGCTTTCTGATCAATGAAGTCTTCGACTTCCCGGCCCATTACGCCAAGCTCTCGAACGGCGGCGATGCCGACCCGGACACGGTCGATGCAATCCTCGACGAATGTGCGCGTTTCTGTGAAGAGGAACTGTCCCCGCTGAACCTGTCGGGCGACCAGGAGGGCTGTCACATCAAGGATGGCGTGGTGACCACGCCCAAGGGCTTCAAGGAGGCCTATCAACAGTATGTCGAAGGCGGCTGGCAGGGACTGTCGCACCCGGTCGAGTACGGCGGCCAGGGCCTGCCGATGTCCTTGAGCCTGATCAAGACGGAAATGATCGGTTCCGCCAACTGGTCGTTCGGCATGTATCCGGGCCTGTCGCTGGGCGCGATGAACACCATCATGCAGTTCGCGCCCGAGCCGCTGCGTGCACAGTTGATGGCGCCGCTGACCGAAGGCCGCTGGACCGGCACCATGTGCCTCACCGAGGCGCAGTGCGGCACCGACCTGGGCCAGGTCAAGACGCGCGCCGAACCGGTTGGCGATGGCAGCTACCGCATCACCGGCACCAAGATCTTCATTTCCGCCGGCGAGCACGATCTGGCCGAGAACATCATTCATGTGGTGCTGGCGCGACTGCCGGATGCGCCGCCGGGAACGCGCGGCATTTCGCTGTTCGTGGTGCCCAAGATCCAGTTCGACGATGCCGGCGCGCTGGGCGAACCGAACCACGTGGTGTGCAGCGCGATCGAGCACAAGATGGGAATCAAGGCCTCCGCCACCGCCGTGATCAACTTCGAGGATTCGGTTGGCCACCTGATCGGCGAGCCGAACAAGGGTCTGGAGGCGATGTTCACGTTCATGAACACCGCGCGTATCGGTACCGCGATTCAGGGCGTGGCGCATGCCGAGCTTTCGTTTCAGGGCGCCTTGCGCTACGCCAAGGAGCGCCGCTCGATGCGCGCGCTGTCGGGCAAGAAGGAACCCGAGGCGGTCGCGGACGCGATCATTCATCACGCCGACGTCCGGCGCATGCTGCTGACGCAAAAGGCGATCGCCGAAGGCGGGCGCGCGATGATCTATTTCGCCGCGCAGTATGCCGACCACATGGTCAACGGCATCCTCGAAGAGGATCAGAAGAAATTCGAGCTGTGGGACGACAAGCTTGGCTTCTTCACGCCGATTCTCAAGGGCTTTCTCACCGAGCTGGGCCTGGAAGCCGCCAATCACGGCATGCAGGTCTTCGGCGGCCACGGCTACATCGCCGAACACGGTATGGAGCAGATCGCGCGCGATGCGCGCATCGCCACACTGTATGAAGGCACCACCGGCATCCAGGCGCTGGACCTGCTCGGACGCAAGGTGTTGGTGAGTTCACGCGGCAAGGTGGTGCGCGAGTTCACGGGGACGATGGCGCGGTTCGCGCTGGAGCGCCTGCGTAACCCGAAGATGCGTGGTTATTCGGCCACGCTGGCGCGACTGGCGGCGCAGTGGAATGTGCTGACCATGCGCATCATGCTGATCGCCCGCAAGGAGCGCGACATCGTCAGCAGCGCCAGCCACCACTTCCTGATGTATTCGGGCTACGTCACGATGGGCTACTTCTGGGCCCTGCAGGCGCAGGTGGCTTACGACAAGCTGGCCGACGGCAGCGGCCGCGAACAGCCCGAGTTCTACAAGGCCAAGATCGGCATGGCGCGGTTCTATTTCGACATCCTGTTGCCGCGCGCGCAGTCGCACGCCACCGCGATGACCAAGCCGAGCCGCGTGCTGACGCGCATGCCGGTGGACAGCTTCGTCTTCGAGTAAGTCCGCGGCGCAGGTTCCCCTCAGCACGCCTGAGAACTGGCGGGAACCTTGCGAGTTTTCCCACGTCGCGATGTCACAGAAATCCGGATGGGGCGGGGGCGCCCCGTGAGCCGGGATCGGAGCGTGCCGCAGGCAGCGGCTTAGGTCCGATTCCGGCTCGCCAGTCCAAAAGCCGAACACCGCAGCGCGGCAACGAAAATCCGAACCCGAGCGGGTTCGGCCATCCGTTCCCCAAAGGAGTTCGTGCATGCAGTCCCACACCAGAAAACCCGTCTGGATCCCGGCTCTGATCAGTCTCGGACTGGCCGCAGCGGCGCTGTCCCCGGCCAGTGCGCTGGCACAGGCGGAGGTCAAGATCAAAGGAGAAATCAGCGGCTCGCAGTTGAAGATGTTCTTCGAGCCGGAAACCCTGAGCGTGCCATCCGGGACCACCGTCACCTGGACCAATGAGGACGGCTCCAATCACCTCGTGAAGTTCAGTGACCAGTCCAGCCCCAGGCTCGGCCATCACGCAAGCTACAGCCGCAGCTTCAGCCAGGCCGGAACCTATCCCTATCAGTGCGCGATTCATGGCGAAAGCATGAGCGGCACGATCGTCGTGGAATAGGTCGACCGATGTCGATGCGCCCGGGCGCTTCGTGCACCCGGGCTCATCCTGATGTCAGGACTGGGCCCGCGCCCGTTCCACGATTTCGTAAGCACCGGTGATTTCCCGGGTCTTCTCTTCGGCCATCTGGCGCATGCTTTCCGGCAAACCCTTGGCGGCCAGTTTGTCCGGGTGGTTCTGACTCATCAGGCGCCGATACGCCTTTTTGACCTCGGCATCGGGCGCGGACGGCGACACCCCGAGCACACGGTAGGCATTCTCCAGGCGCTGCGGAGCCGAGGCCTCGCTGGCCCGCCCACCACCCAGCAGCATCGCTTCGAGCTGCCGCACCTCAGCTTCCGACAGACCCAGGCCGCGCGCGATGCGCATCAGCATTTCGTGTTCGGCGGGATGCATCTTGCCGTCGGCGACCACGGCTGAAATCTGCACCTGCAGAAACATCTGCAGCAGCGCCTGCTGGCCGCGGCAGGCATTGCGGAAGGTCTGCACCTCTGCGTCCAGATCGAAACCCGCGGTCTTGCCGCGATTGAAGGCGGCGCGTGCCGTCTGGCGTGAGGCGCTGTCCAGGCGCAGCCGCTCGAACAGGGCTTCGGCAACGCGAATTTCGTCTTCGGTGATCTGGCCGTCCGCCTTGCAGACGGCGCCCATCACGGCGAAGGTGGATTCGAGGAACTGCTGCTGCAGTTTCCCGACCGCGGCGCGGACCACTGTGCCCAGGGTCATGCGGCTGAGAAAGTATCCGATGAGAGCGCCCAGGACGAGTCCGGGGAAGCGCCCGATGGCGAAGCCGATCAGGGCGCCAGCGATAGTGGCGAGGTTCATCCGCCAATTCTAGTGCAGTGGCCGATTCCAGGCAGCGATCATGCTCCGCCTGTTGCAGGTACGACTGCACTAGAATCGCCGCCGACAATCCGTCGTTCGGAGGAGAACCCAGTATGGCGATATCGATGTACGAGGCGTCCGCGCCGGTGTTCACGCGCATGATCGGCAATCTGCGCAACATGCTGGTCAAGGCGGATGCGCACGCGAAGGCCCGCGGTTACGAAGTCGATGTCTTGGTTGAATCGCGATTGGCGCCGGACATGTTTCCGTTGCGCCGCCAGGTTCAGATCGCCTCAGACGCGGCCAAGGGCAGCATGGCGCGGCTGGCCGGGCTCGACGTGCCGAGCTGGGACGACACGGAAACCACGATGGCGCAGCTGATCGAGCGTCTCGACAGGACGCTTGAATATCTGGCTGGGTTCTCGCCGGAGCAGGTCGACGGCAGCGAAGAGCGTCAGGTGGTGGTGAAAACGCGTATGCGCGAACTGCGCTTCACCGGCCTGCAGTATCTGCAGGGCTTCGCGATTCCGAATCTGTATTTTCACGTCGCTACCAGCTACAACATCCTGCGGCACAACGGCGTGGAACTCGGCAAGATGGATTTTCTCGGCGGTACCTGAGCCCGCCGCTTGTTGCGGCGGCCGCTTCCGGCCGCCGTTGCAAACCCTCAAGCGTTCAGAAAAACGAGCCGACGAAGCCGAGCAGGGCGCTGTGGTGATACGCCGTGAGGCTGATGATCAGGCTGGACACCGTCGCGGGGATCAACCATTCCGGCCACAGTGCGTCGGCATCTACGTTGTCGCGGCGGCGTTTCATCGCATGGCGATAGCGCATGTCCACCGCCATGCCGCTGGAGCGGCCACCGGCCTTGCGGCGTGTCGGCAAGTTCTGTCTGGCTGGAGCCTTGCTGCTGATGCTGAGGTCGCGCATACTGTTCGCCTGATAGGTACTGTTCAATTGAACAGTATTCCACCTTTCGGCAGGATGCAAGCGACATGGCTGGACTCACCGCACGTCAATCCGAAATTCTCGCCTATATTCAGGAATCGCTGAGCGAGGAGGGCTATCCGCCGTCCCAGCGCGACATCGCGGCCCGCTTCGGTTTTTCGCAGACGGCGGCGCGCGATCATCTTCAGGCGCTGGTGCGCAAGGGTGAGATTGAGATCGCTGTCAATGATGCGCGTGGTATCCGGTTGTTGCGCCAGTTCGCGCCGAAACCCGCCGGCCTGCCGTTGTTGGGGCGCATCGCCGCCGGCGCGCCGCTGGCAGCGCCGGAACACGCCGAGAGCTGGCTCAACATCGAGCCGACGCTGTTCCAGCCGCGTGCGGATTTTCTGCATCGTGTGAGCGGCGATTCGATGATCGATGCCGGCATTCATGATGGCGATCTGGTGGGTATCCATCGCCAGGATCGCGCCAACAGCGGCGATATCGTCGCCGCCTGCCTGCTCGATCCGATGACCGGTTTCGAGAACATCACACTCAAGCGCTATCGCCGCGAAGGCTCCGTGGTCTCGCTGCACGCCGAGAATCCGGCCTACGCGCCGATCGTCGTCGATGTCGCGCAGTCCGGTGAAGATCAGGAGCTGCCGCGCTTTCGTATCGCCGGCGTCATGGGCGGGCTGCTGCGCAGCGGCGCCCCCCGCGCATCCGCGGGTCTCTTTCTTGCGTAATCAAATTCCGAAGTATTGACCTGGTGGCCCGCCGACGATGGCGTGGTGCAACACCGGGCGCGAAGCGCAGCGCGCAAACCACAGCAATCCCCCGTAATGGCGCGGGCCGGGTTCCGGCACGCGCGTTTGTGCGTTCTCGTCCGTGAATGCGCCGACAGCGTCGAGGCAGGTTTCGGTTTTTCTGTCTGATTCGAGTCCAGCCATGCGCTCTATTCCTGTTGTCTTCGCGATCGTCTTGGGTCTTTCCAGCTTCCCGGTGCTTGCGGCTTCGCTGGTCGAGCTGATGAACAGCGTGCCGCCGCCGCCGACCAGCGTGGGCGATGCCCTGGCCTGGAAACGGGGCGGTGACTACATCAATCCGGCCTACCTGGCGTTCAAACAACAGCTGGCGGCCGAAAAGGCCGAGATCGCGGCGCTCAACGGCGGAACCGCACCCGTTGCCGCAACGCCCGTGGACCCCGACAGCGCCAGCACCCCGGAGGTGAAGCGTGCGCTGCGGGCCTACGACAGCTACCTGGATTCGATCGGCGGCAAGAACGAACCCAAGGCGGCACTCGCCAAGCGCACGCGCTGGGTGCAGGCCGCCTACGGCATGAAACAGGCCAACATCAGCAAGGCGATGACGCCTTGTGAAGCGCCGTGTCAGGACCCTTCGGAGATCGCCGCGAACCAACCGCTGCTCGCCAAGCGCGACGAAGCGATCAACGAGGAGTTGAAGATCTGGGCTGTGCTGTTCGAGGACTGGAGCAAGGAACACGCTGCGGTGGTCGCTGAAGGCCAGAGCCAGATCGAGCGGACCCAGAATGGTGCGCTGGCGACGACCCAGCCGGCGCGCTCCGGTGTGGCGGCGTATCGCGCGGCGATGATCCGGGAAATCGAGCTGACGCTGTCGATCTCGGAGCTTGCGGTGGAGCGTGCCGTGGCGATCGAGACCGGCATCGGCATCGACGCCGTCAGCGGGGCGACTGCCAAGCAGTCGCGATAGTCCGGGCGGACGTTCGCCAACAAGTGGCCGGCGTGACCACGCCGGTCACTTGCCCCATCATGCCTGCGAAAAGAGCCGGCGCCGCCTGAGGCAGCGACCGGTCCAAGCCTTCACCACAAGGATTTCGCACTCGATGAACTACGAGATAGTCGACGCCAAGGTGTCCCCGGAAGGACGTCTGCGTGTTCTGTCCAAGGCCGAAATGGCCAAGCTGCTCGATACCAGCCAGAGCGGTCTGTACCCGGTGTTCCGCAACAGCGCGCTGGCCGTGCTCAACAGCGGTGCCTACATGGATGACGGCAAGGAGCTGCTGGAGCGCTATCCGGATTTCGACATCCGCATCGTTCAGGAAGAACGCGGCATCAAGCTGGAACTCAAGGCCGCACCCGCCATCGCCTTCGTCGACGGCAAGATGATTCGCGGCATTCGCGAACATTTGTTCGCGGTGCTGCGCGACATCCTGTTTGTCGGCGTCGACATCCAGAAGAATCCCTATTTCGATCTGAGCACTTCCGAAGGCCTCACCGACGCGGTGTTCCACATCCTGCGCAATGCCGACGTGCTGCGCGCCCGAGTCGAGCCGCGGCTGGTGGTGTGCTGGGGCGGACATTCGATCTCGCGCGAGGAATACGACTACACCAAGAGCGTGGGTTATCAGTTCGGACTGCGCGGGCTCGACATCTGCACCGGCTGCGGCCCCGGTGCCATGAAGGGGCCGATGAAGGGCGCGGCCATCGCGCACGCCAAGCAGCGTGTCGAAGGCGGACGCTACATCGGCATTTCCGAGCCGGGCATCATCGCCGCGGAGTCACCCAACCCGATCGTCAACGAACTGGTGGTGTGCCCCGACATCGAGAAGCGTCTCGAATCCTTCGTGCGGATCGGTCACAGCATCGTGGTGTTCCCGGGCGGTGTCGGCACCGCCGAGGAGATTCTTTACATCCTCGGCATCCTGCTGCATCCCGACAATGCCGAAGTCCCGTTTCCGCTGATTTTCACCGGCCCGGCGTCGGCAGCATCCTATTTCGCGCAGATCGATGACTTCATCGGGCGAACCCTGGGTGTCGAGGCACGCAAACGCTACCGGGTGCTGCTGGACGATCCGATGGCGGTGGCGCGTCATGTCGAGCAGGAGATCGAGGGCGTGCGCCTGTTCCGCAACCGCACCAAGGACGCCTACTACTTCAACTGGCGTCTCAGGATTCCATCCGAGTTGCAGCAGCCGTTCAAGCCGAGCCATGACGCGATGCGTGACCTCGATCTGCATCGGAATCAGCCGCCGCACCGGCTGGCCGCCAATCTGCGGCGTGCGTTTTCCGGCGTCGTCGCCGGCAACGTCAAGTCCGACACGATCATGGCGATACAGGAACACGGGCCGTTCGAGATTCACGGCGATCACGAGATTCTCCAGCCCCTGGACACCCTGCTCGAAGCCTTCGTGCAGCAACACCGCATGAAGCTGCCGGGCAAGCGCTACGAGCCCTGCTATCGGGTGGCCGTGTAGTGTCGGGACGCCGCCTACATTGGCTGCTGCCGGGGCTGCTGCTCGCCGCCTGCGGCCCGTCGCCGGTCAGCGGCGACCGTCCCGCCGAAATGCTCAAGGTCTACAAGCATGACGGTGCCGTGCAATGCCAGGGCAAGGGCGCAGACGCGGCGGTCATGGCACGTCAGCTCACCGATCAGGGCATCGCCGTACAGTGTGCGCAGAAAGCGCGGGACGGCCGCATGCACAGCATGGTGTGCGGTGCCCCGTCCGGCAGCATCAACGTCTTCGCGATCCGCGCCGAGGATCTCGACAAGGCCGAATCCTTGGGATTCGACAGCGTGGATACGCTCGACGGCTACAGCGATCAGGCCTGCGAGCCCTGAGCCGGCGGCACGGCGGGCTCAGTTCGCGTAGGTCCTGTCCAGATAGCGAAGGATGTCCGCCGACTCGTACATCTGCGTACCGGTGTTCGGATCGATCAGATACGGCAGCTGCACGCGGCCGGTGTGCTCGGCCAGCCAGGCGCGATTGCGGGTCGTGTCCATCGGCCCCTTGAACAGCTTGTCGCGAAAGCTCGGCGGTCCTATGTCCTTCCAGCCGCCCTTGCCGGTGTTGCGCAGCAGGTAGGGCAGCTCCAGTTCGCACAGGCGGGCCCGTACGGCCATCGAGTACGGGCTCGATTCGAAGCTGAACAGTTCCAGCGGGCCGGCCGGTGGCGTCGAAGCACGTACGCGCATGCCGCTCATGCCGGTGGGGCGCAGGCGGAATCCCGAAGCCGCGGACGAACTCAGCTCCGACACCGGGCGCAGCCACGGATTGGCGCCGCGTGCACGCCCGCGGTAGGTCCTGGCCAGGTAGTCGATGATCGCCGCCGATTCGTACATCACCGTGCCGGTGTTGTCATCGACCAGCAATGGGAACTGCTGCTTGCCGCCGATCGCCTGCGCCTCGGCGCGATAGCGCGTGCCGCCCTTGGGGCAGGGCAGAATCATCACGTCCAGGTCCAGTTCGGTCAGCACCTCGCGCACCAGCCGGCAGTAGGGGCAGGCCTCGATGTCGTAGAGCTTGAGCGGCTTGTCGGGCTGCGTGGACTGGCGCGTCAGTACGCGAGAGCCACGCCAGCCGCGCGCGGTGCTGCCGAGGGAATTGAGGAGGACTTCTGCGACGTTTGGCATGGATCGACCCGCGGAGAATTTGCGGCCACGCTAGCAGACGCCGGCCGCAGCGGTCTGCCGTGTCTGCATGATGGTCGAGGTGGATGCGACAATCCGCGCCCGCTCAAGCTTGGAAGGTTTCCCGCACGATGGACGAACTGCCTTACGCGCACGGCGGTCCGCCGCTGCAGGCCCGCATCAAGGACGCGCCCGAAGACTTCGAAGTCGTCGAGGACCTCGGCTACGGCGCCGACGGTGAGGGTGAGCATCAGTTGTTGATCGTGCGCAAGCGCGGCGCGAACACGGACTGGGTGGCACGGGAGCTGGCGCGCTTCGCCGATGTCTCGCCGGTGGGTGTCGGCCACACCGGACTCAAGGACCGTCACGCCGTCACCACGCAGGCGTTCTCGGTGCAACTGGCCGGCAAGGCCGAGCCCGACTGGTCGGCGTTCCCGCACGAGGAAGTCCAGGTGCTGGAGGTTTCGCGGCATCGGCGCAAGCTCAAGCGCGGCGCGCTCGCCGGCAATCGTTTCGTGCTGGTGCTGCGTGAGGTGCAGGGCCAGCGTGATGCCGCCGAATCCTGTCTGGCCGCCATCGCCGCGCGCGGCGTACCCAACTACTTCGGCGAGCAGCGTTTCGGACGCAGCGGTGGCAATGTCGCCCGCGCCGAGAAGATGTTCGCCGGCCAGCGCGTGGACAAGAAGACGCGTTCCCTGCTGATCTCGGCGGCGCGTTCCCAGATATTCAATGCCGTGCTGGCCGAGCGCGTGCAGATGGATCGCTGGGACCGCGCACTGGACGGTGAAATCTGGAGCCTGGCCGGTTCGCGCTCCTGGTTCGGCCCGGAACCCTATACCGATTTGCTGGCGCAGCGCCTGGCGGAGGGTGACGTCCACCCGTCCGCGCCCCTGTGGGGCCGCGGCGCGCTGCCCTCGGCGGATGAATCGGCCGAACTGGAGCAGAGCATCGCCAATGGCTATGAGGCGTTGACGCAGGGTCTGGAAGCCGCAGGCCTCGACCAGGATCGTCGCCCGACGCGGCTGATCCCGCGCGACCTGAGCTGGCGCTGGCTGGACGGCGATGCGCTGGAAGTCAGTTTCCGTCTGCCACCAGGGACGTATGCGACGGTGGTGATGCGGGAATTGGCAGGCGGCGCGTAGATCCTGTTTGGATCGTGTTCGCGCAAAGCCGCGAAGGCGCAAAGGAAACAGTCCACACCTTGCCGAGCCAATCCTGCTCCCGTCAGGCTACAGTCCTCATTTCCCATCCCTGCTGAAACCTTCATGGCCGTCGCCTCCCTGCTGACCCTGCTCGACGACATCGCCAGCGTGCTCGACGACGTCGCCACGCTGACCAAGGTGGCCGCGCACAAGACTACCGGCGTGCTCGGCGACGATCTCGCGCTCAACGCCGAACAGGTCAGCGGCGTGCGCGCGGAGCGTGAGCTGCCGGTGGTCTGGGCGGTGGCCAAGGGCTCGCTGCGCAACAAGCTGATTCTGGTGCCGGCGGCGCTGCTGATCAGCGCGGTCGCGCCATGGGCGGTCACGCCGCTGCTGATGCTGGGTGGCGCCTATCTGTGCTTCGAAGGCTTCGAAAAGCTGGCGCATCGATTCCTGCCGCATGCGCAGGACGACGAAGACCGCAAACAACTGTCACGCGCCCTGCGCGACCCGGCCACCGATTTGGTGGCCTACGAGCGCGACAAGATCAAGGGCGCGATCCGCACCGATTTCATCCTGTCCGCCGAGATCATCGTGATCACGCTCGGCACCGTCGCCGAATCCGAATTCCTGACGCGGGTGATGGTGCTTGCGCTGATCGCGCTGGTGATGACGGCGGGCGTCTATGGTCTGGTCGCCGGCATCGTCAAGCTCGACGACGCCGGCCTGCATCTGAGCACGCGGGCCAATGTCGGCTTGCGCGCGGTCGGTCGCGGACTGCTCGCGTTTGCACCGTGGATGATGAAGACGCTGTCGGTGGTCGGCACCGCCGCGATGTTCATGGTGGGCGGCGGCATCCTGACTCACGGCGTCGGCGTGCTGCATCATTTCGTCGAGGGCGCCGGTGAGGCTGTGAACACCTGGCCGGGCGTCGGCGCAGTGTTCGGCGCACTCCTGCCCACGCTGCTCAACGCCATCGCCGGTATCGTGGCCGGTGGACTGGTACTGCTGCTGGTCAGCGGTCTGAAGCGTCTGTGGCCGGGGCGCGGCGCGCACTGAATCACGCCGCTCGGGTTCAGCCTCGCGCATTGTCTGTGCACAATAGGCTCATGGGCGCCGCCTGCATCCTCGCGGCGCCGGGGAACTATTCGGGATTTGGCATTTCTATCAGGCATCTCCCGCGAACGAGATCGGATCAAAAAACCAATATGGAAGACAGCCGCACGCTGGACGCGCCAGCCGCCGCTGGCGGTGCGCTCGATGCCTTCGGGGCCTTACGCAGCTACCTCAACACGCAGATTCTCGGCCAGGAAGGGCTGGTGGAACGTCTGCTCGTCGCCTTGCTGGCGGACGGGCACCTATTGGTTGAAGGTCCGCCGGGCCTTGCCAAGACACGCGCGATCAAGGCGCTGGCGCATGGGCTGGAAGCGGATTTCCAGCGTGTGCAGTTCACGCCGGACATGCTGCCGGCGGACCTTACCGGTTCCGAGATCTTCCGCCCGGAGGAAGGCCTGTTCCGCTTTCAGCACGGGCCGCTGTTCCACAACCTGATCCTCGCTGACGAAGTCAATCGCGCGCCGGCCAAGGTGCAGTCGGCGCTGCTCGAAGCCATGGCCGAACACCAGGTCAGCGTCGGCAACGCGACCTATCGCTTGCCGCGCCTGTTTCTGGTGATGGCCACGCAGAACCCGATCGAGAACGAAGGCACCTATCCGCTGCCGGAGGCGCAGCTCGATCGCTTCATGCTGCACACGCTGGTGGACTATCCCGATCGCGCGACCACGCTGCGCATCATGGAACTGTCGCGTCGTGAGGCGGTGACCGCCCAGGAACTGCCGCCACCCAAGAGCCTGCTGTCGCAGGAGATGGTGTTCGCGGCGCGGCGCGAGATTCTCGGGCTGACGCTGGCCGATTCGGTGGCCGAATACATCGCCGCGCTGGTGGACGCCACGCGCAATCCGGCGCCGTACAGCGCACAGCTCGCCGAATGGCTGCGCTGGGGCGCGAGTCCGCGCGCCGCCATTGCCATCGAACGCGGCGCCCGCGCGCTGGCCTGGCTCGATGGCCGCGACTTCGTCAGCCCCGAGGATGTGCAGGCGATCGTTCCGGACGCGCTGCGCCACCGCGTGATGCTGGATTACACCGCGCAGGCGCGCGGCATCACGGCCCAGGCCTGCATCGAGGAACTGCTGGGTCACGTGCCGGCGCCGTGATGCTTCCGGACCTCGCGGAACTGGTCGCGCTGCGCGGCGCGGCACAGGGGCTCAGCCTGCACGCGCACCGGCCTGCGCTGGCGCGCCTGATGGGGGGCCATCGCAGCGCCCAGCGCGGCCGCGGTCTGGAATTCGAGGAAGTGCGCCTTTACACCTCGGGCGACGATGCCCGCACCATCGACTGGCGCGTGACGGCGCGGCGCGGCCGCCCGCACACCAAGCTGTTTCGCGAGGAACGCGAGCGACCGGTGTGGCTGCTGCCGGATCTGCATCCCGGCCTGTTCTTCGGCAGCCGGCGCCAGCTCAAATCGGCCTTGCTGGTCCGGGCCGCAGCCCTGCTGGCCTGGGTCGCGGTCGGCGGCGGCGACAAGCTCGGCGCCGTATTTGCCGGCACTGGCGGCCTGCCGCGCATCCTGCCGACGCGCGCGCGGCAGGCCGGCGTGCTGCCCTTGCTCGAAGCCTTGGTCGAAGAACAGCCGAGCGCGCCCGCCGCGCCGAATCCGGGTGCCTTGTCCGCCGCCCTCGACGCCCTGCAGCCGCTGGTGCAGCCCGGCAGCCTGATCCTGATCCTCAGCGATTTCGCCGGGCTCGATGCGCAGGCCGAGGCGACGCTGGCGGCGATCGCGGCGCGCAGCGATGTGCGCCTGCTGCGCATCACCGATGCCCTGGAAGCCAATGGACTGCCGGCCGGCCGTTACCGGGTCGGTGTACCGGGCCGCCTATGGTGGATGGATGGACAATCCAGCCAAGCCGCCTGGGCGGCGGCATGGCGTGCGCGTGAGCAGCAACTGGTCGATCTGGCGCGGTGTCTGCGTCTGCCGCTGACGCGGCTCGATACCGCCGATCCGATCGAAGACGTACTGCCGCCGTTACTGCGTGAGCCGGCCTGGGCGGCATGAACGAGAGCCTGCTCGCACAACTCGCCCCGGCGCATGCGCCGCCGCCGGCCGGTTGGTGGCCACCGGCCCCGGGCTGGTGGCTGCTGCTGGTCGTCGTACTCGGATTGCTGGCCGCCTTGTTGGCGTGGTGGCGTCATCCGTCGCGGCGCCTGCGCCGCGCCGCGCTCGCGGAGCTGCGCGCCATCGACGACGCCGGGCTCGACGATGCGGCCCTGGCACAACATCTGGAATCGCTGACGCGCCGCTATGCCGTGGCGCGTTTCGGGCGGGACCGCGTGGCCAGACTCAGTGGCGCGGCCTGGCTGGACTTCGTCGTCGCCCACGGTGGTGCGGCCTGGAGAGACGAGGCCGGTCGCCAATTGCTGCGTGCCGCGTATGGCGGGCAGGCCCAGGGCGATCGCGCCGCCTGGTTCGGCGGCGCGCGCGGTTTTGTCAAAAAGGGACGGCCGGCATGATCCATCTGGCCTGGCCGTGGATGTTGTTGCTGCTGCCCTTGCCGTGGTTGTTGTCGCGGCTGCTGCCCGTTTCGCGCCCGCAGGGCGCCGCCCTGTTTCTGCCGTTCGCCGCCCAGGTGGCGGGTGCGCCGGCGGTGGCGGCACGCAGCAATCCACGCCTGCGGCTGGCTCTGCTGGCCCTGGTGTGGCTGGCGCTGGTGGCCGCCGCGATGCGTCCGCAATGGTTGGGCGAGACCCAGCCGGTACCGACCGAGGGCCGTCGCCTGCTGCTGGCGGTGGACGTGTCGCGCTCGATGGCGGCCGAGGACATGGCCGGTGGCTACAATCGTCTGCAGGTGGTGCAGGCCGTGGCCGGACAGTTCATCGAAGGCCGCAAGGGCGATCAGGTGGGCCTGATCCTGTTTGCGACCCAACCCTATCTGCAGGCGCCGCTGACCTCCGATCTCGATACCGCGAGCCGCTTCCTGCAGGAGGCGATGATCGGCATGGCCGGCACCAATACCGCGATCGGCGATGCCATCGGCCTGGCGATCAAGCGGCTGCGCGACAACCCGGCCGCCGGCGGCGAGGGCGACACCGTGCTGGTGTTGCTGACCGACGGCAGCAGCAACGCCGGGGCGATGCCGCCGGCCAACGCCGCCAAGCTGGCGGCCGAAGCCGGACTGAAGGTGTACACCATCGGCGTCGGCGCGAAGTCCGGCGGTGGACTGTTCGGCCTGGCGCGCGGTAACAGCGATCTCGACGAAAGCACCCTGCAATACATCGCCCAGATCACCGGCGGTGAGTATTTCCGCGCGACCGACGCCAACGCGCTGCAGGACGTCTACGCGCGGATCGACGAACTCGAACCGGCCACCGGCCGTGACCAGTGGTACCGGCCCACGACCGAGTGGTTCGTCTGGCCGCTGGCGCTGGCCTTGCTGCTGAGCCTGCCGGCCGTGCTGTGGAGAACCTCGACGTGAGCCTGGCGCCGATCCTCCAGGATTTTCATTTCCTGAGACCGGCCTGGCTGCTGGCCTTGCCGCTGCTGTGGGGCCTGAGCCTGTGGCTGGCGAAGCGCCGCAGCCGGGATGGCAACTGGTCGAGACTGATCGATCCGGAACTGCTCGCCGGTCTTCAGCTGGAGGGCGCCGCCGCGCGCGGCGGACTGTCGCCCTGGCCCTTGCTGGCACTGCTGTGGACGGTGGCCGTGCTGGCCCTGGCCGGCCCCGCCTGGGAGCAGGAATCGGCTCCGGCGTTTCGTGGCTCGGCAGCCTGGATCGTGATTCTGGACCTCTCGCCGTCGATGACGGTCGCCGACCTCAGCCCGGACCGGGTGACCCGCGCGCGTTACGCGCTCGACGACGTGCTGAGCGCCGCGCATGACGCGCGCGTGGGTCTGGTGGTGTTCAGCGAGGAGGCCTACACCGTCACGCCGCTGACCTCGGATGTGGCCACCGTGCGATCGCTGCTGTCGCCGCTGGAGCCGGCGATCATGCCGACGCGCGGCGATCAGCTGGCGCCCGCGCTGGACCGCGCCGCCGAACTGCTGGCCGGTTCCGCCGCCAGCGACCAGCGCGTGATCGTGATCAGCGACGGTTACGCCGATCCGGCCGCAGCCTTCGCCGCGGCCGGCCGCCTGCGCAACAAGGGTGTGAAGCTCAGCGTGCTCGGCGTCGGCACGCCGGGCGGCGCGCCCTTGCCGGGTGGCAGCGGTGGCTTCGTGCGCGATGCGCAAGGCAACACCGCGCTTGCGCGATTCGATCCCGAGCCCTTGCAGGGGCTCGCCACCGCGGCCGGCGGCCGCTATCGCCCCCTGTCCGGGCTGGCCGATCTCACCAGCGAACTGGTGGCGCAGCAATCGCCGCTGCGGGGTGGTGCGGCGACGGACGTCACGCTGTCCAAGTGGCGCGACGCCGGCATCTGGCTGCTGCCGGTGCTGCTGGTGCTGGCGGCGCTGTTCGGACGCCGGGGATGGTTGTGATGCGCTGGCGCAGGGCTTGGAAACTGGCACTCCTGCTGAGCGCGGCCCTGGCGTTCGACGCTCAGGCGAATGAGGTGTGGACTTTGCTGTGGCGCAACGCGGATCAGCGCGGCGAGGCCTTGTTGCAGCAGGGTGATGCCGCCAGCGCGGCCGCAACCTTCAGCGATCCGCGACGCAAGGCTTACGCCGAGTTGCAGGCCGGCAACTACGAGGCCGCTGCGCAGGGATTTTCCGGATTCGACGACGCGGACGCGCATTACAACCGTGGCAATGCGCTGGCGCATTCGGGCGAGTTGCAGGCCGCGCTGGCGGCTTACGACGCAGCATTGCAGCGCGATCCCGGCAATGCCGATGCGAAGCGAAATCGCGAGCTGGTGAATCAGGCGTTGCAACAACAGCAGCAGAGCCAACAGGACGGGCAGCCCCAAGATCAGCAGGACCAGCAGGACCAGCAGGACCAGCAGAAGCAACAGGACCCGCAGCAAGGCGAATCCGGCGACAGCCAGGATCAGCCGGGCGGGCAGGGCGATCCGCAGCAAGGCCAGCAGGATCAGCAACAGCCGCAGGCCGGACAGGCCTCCGAGCCCCAGAGCGCTCAGGATCAGTCCGGCGACCAGCCGGATGCGTCCGAGGAGGCCGCGCAGGCGCAACGTGATGCGCAGGCCGCGCTCGAACAGGCTCAGGCCGACGAACAAGCGGACAAGGAGCCCCCCGCCGACGCGCCGCAGGGCCAGGCCGCGGTGCCGCGGGAGCCTGCGGATGACGGTGAGCCCGAATCCGAAGGCCCGCCGCTGATCGGCGAAACCGGCACCCCCGAGAGCGAGGCGCAGTTGGCGCAGGATCAGTGGCTGCGACGCATCCCGGACGATCCCGGCGGCCTGCTGCGTCGCAAATTCCTGATCGAGCACATGATGAAACAGCAGGAGCAACAGCAACCGTGACCAGCCTGATCCGCAAGCTTTCCTGCGTGCTGTGCCTTTTGGTGGTCGCGGGTTTCAGTCTGCCGGCGATGGCCGAGATCTCGGCGCGGCTCGATCGCGTCAGCGTCGGCCCGGGCGAGACCGTACAGCTGCTGTTGCAGCACCAGGGGCGCACCAGCAAGGATCCGGACCTGTCGCCCTTGCAGCAGGACTTCGAGGTGCTCGGCACCAGTCGCGGTTCCAGCATGCAGTTCAGCAATGGCGACTTCTCGGCGCAGGTGCAGCTGCGCATCACGCTGTCGCCGAGGCGCAGCGGCAAGCTTGTGGTGCCCCCGCTGGAATGGAATGGCGAACGCACCCAGGCACTGACGCTGAATGTCGGCAGCGGTTCGTCCGGCAACGCCGCGGCGTCTGGAGCGCAGGCCGCGCCGGTATTCGTGACCGCCACGGTCGACAAGACACAGCCCTACGTTCAGTCCGCCGTGGTGCTCACCGTCCAGGTCCATACCGACCAGCCGCTGTATCAGGCCAGCCTCGATCTGCCCCGGAGTGACGACTTGCTGGTGCAGACCCTGGGTGAAGACCAGCAGTCACGCGAGACGCGGGACGGGCGCGAGTATCAGGTCATCACGCGCCGCTACCTGATCTTCCCGCAGCGCAGCGGGACGCTGGAACTCGACGGCGTGGTGCTGGATGCGCAGATTTCGGACCGCAGTCGCGGCAGCGCCTTCGACAGCCTGTTCGGCAATTCGCCGCTGAGCGGCATGATGGGCGCGTCACGCCCGATCCGTTCCCGCAGCGAACCGATCACGCTGGATGTGCGGCCGCGGCCTGCGGCGGCAGCCGGCGGGACCTGGCTGCCGGCGCGCAATCTGAGCCTGGATGAGGAATGGCGGCCGGACGGCGCGCGCGTGCATGTCGGCGAGCCGATCACGCGTCACATGCGCCTCAGCGCCGAGGGCCTGATCGCCGAACAATTGCCGGACCTGGCGCAATTGATGACGCTTCCGGACGGGCTCAAGGCCTATCCGGATCAGGCCCAGACCGGCAACGACCTTCAGAGCGGCACCCTGGTCGGCCGGCGTGAGCAGGACGTGGCGATCATCGCCAGCCGGCCCGGACGCTACCGCCTGCCCGAACTGCGTCTGAAATGGTGGGACATCACGCGCGACGAACTGCGCGAGGTGGTGCTGCCCGAGCACACCCTGGATATCCTGCCGGCCGCGGGCGCGATTCCCGGTGCGCCCGAGGTCTCGGTGCCGCAGCCGCAAGCCGTGCAAGACAGCGATCAACTCGCGCCGCCGCCGAGCCCCGAACCGTCGGACGGCACGCCGTCGCCGACTGCCGGCGGCCTCTGGTTCTGGCTCAGCATGCTGTTTGCGGCCCTGTGGCTGCTGACCCTCGGTGCCTGGTTTGTGCGCAGTCGCGGCGGACGTTCCGGGCCGCCGCCGTCACCGCCGATGCCGGCCGGGCGGACGTCGGCTGCCGCGTCGCGCAAGGCATTTCGCGATGCCTGCCGTGCCGATGATGCGCCCGCGGCGCGCCGTCAGCTGCTGGCCTGGGCGCAGGCGCATTGGCCGCAGAATCCGCCCGCCGGTCTCAATGCGCTCGCGGCGCGACTCGACGATGCGCAGCAAAAGCAGCTGCTGCAGGCGCTGGATCGCGCGGTCTACGCCGGCGCAAGCTGGCAGGGCGCGGCGCTGGAGCGTGCCTTGAAGGCTCTGCCGGGCGAATCGCCGTCGGCGGGTGAGCCTTCGAAGCCGCAGCTGGCCGGCTTGTATCCCTGAGCACGACCGCACGGCGTCGAACTAAAATAGTCGCGAAACACCCAGGACTGGAGGAGACCGATGAAAACCCGAAGCCTCGTGATGGCTGCCGCAGTGTTGGCCTTGGGCAGCACCGCTGCGCAGGCCGAATGCATCAAGCCGGACCCGACCGTCGTGATTCCTGACGGCAGCACGGCCACGCAAGCCGAAATGGTGGAGGCGCAGGCGGCCTTCAAGACCTATGACGGCAAGGTCAAGGCCTTCGTCGATTGCCTCAATGCGCAGGAGCGCGCGGTGCTGGTGGATCGCGCGGACTCCCTGGACAAGGACGAAGCGCAGGAGATTCACGAGCGCTATGCGGGCCAGGTCAATGAGATCGTTGCGTACGAAGAGGGGCTGGCCGAGCAGTTCAATGCGCAGATCAAGGCGTTCAAGAAGGCGGCGGCGTCCAAGTGAGCCTAACGGCCATGCCAGCGGAGGCATCCCGAAAAACGAATCCTGCGCTGGGTGTGGCCGGCCCTCGCCCCACCACCCGCTCCGCGGTCGGCCCTCCCCTCTCCCACTTCGTGCTGAGCTTGTCCCACAAGTCTGCTGGACATCGCAGAGGAGAGTCGATAGTCTGAGTGGGTGGATCGACTTGAGGCGACATCTGACGAGCAATCGCGGTTTCTGCCGGAGGCATGG
>JAHZLQ010000016.1 GCA_022599775.1 Gammaproteobacteria bacterium | reverse complement strand
CCCCCGGCGGCGGGTGACTTTTCTTTGCTTGTCCAAAGAAAAGTCACCAAAAGAAAGGACACCCCGCCGTCCGCGCCGCTCGCTTCGCGAGCGGTCCCCGGGTGGGGTGCCGTGCTCGGGGGGCGCGTCGACAGGACCTCCGCAGAGAAACCTTGGGCCTGACGACGCTTGCTCGACGTCCTGTCTCGCACCCCGCTGCGCGCGGCCCCCCACCCGGCGCTTCCGAAGGGGCCCGAACGGCGACAATCCAAAGCAAAAGCCCGCGTGGGCACGGCCTTCGGCCTTTGCCCACCCTACGGTCTCGCCGTGCACCCAGGGCCGTAGGGTGGGCAAAGCGCAGCGTGCCCACGCGTTTGGGCTATTCATTGCGCACCCCCCGAATCCTCTCCACCGCCCCCAACACCGCCTCCGCCGTCGCCGGCGCCCGAAGCGTCGGAATCGCGGTGCCATCGCCGCAGGCCGCCACCGCGTCGCGAATCGCGTGCAGCACCGAAATCGCCAGCATCAGCGGCGGCTCGCCGACGGCCTTGGAACGATGAATCGTGTCCTCGCGATTGGGCTCGTGTTCGAGCAGGCGCACGTCGAAGTGCTGCGGCCATTCGCGCGCGGTCGGAATCTTGTAGGTCGACGGGGCGTGGGTGCGCAGTTCGCCGTGCTCGTTCCAGACCAGTTCCTCGGTCGTCAGCCAGCCCATGCCCTGAACGAAGCCGCCTTCGATCTGGCCGAGGTCGATCGCCGGATTGAGCGAGCTGCCGACGTCGTGGAGGATGTCGGTGCGCAGCAACTGGTTTTCGCCTGTCAGGGTGTCGATCGCGACTTCGGACACGGCGGCGCCGTAGGCGAAGTAGAAGAACGGCCGGCCGTGCAGACGCTCGCGGTCCCAGTGGATCTTGGGCGTGGCGTAGTAGCCGGTGGCGGACAGTTGCACGCGCGCGTCGTAGGCCAGCGCAACGAGGTTCTTGAAGCCAATCGAGTGTTCGCCGAGTTCGACGTGGCCGTCGGCGAAGCGCACTTGGTCGGGCCTCAGTCCCGGCGTGATGCGGCAGGCAAAGTCGGTGAGCCGTTCGCGCAGGGTGATTGCCGCCGCCTGCGCGGCCTTGCCGTTGAGATCGGAGCCGCTGGAGGCGGCGGTGGCGGAGGTGTTGGGAACCTTGCTGGTGTCGGTACTGCTGAGGCGTACCACGCCCAGCGGCAGGCCCAGTTCATGGGCGACCACCTGCGCGACCTTGGTGTACAGGCCCTGACCCATTTCGGTGCCGCCGTGATTGAGCAGCACGCTGCCGTCGGTGTAGATGTGAACCAGCGCGCCGGCCTGGTTGTAGCGCACAGCATTGAAGGAGATGCCGAACTTCACCGGCGTCAGCGCGATGCCGCGTTTGATGATGGGATTGGCGGCGTTGAACGCGGCGATCTTGGCTCGGCGGCGTGCGTAGTCGCTGCTGATCAGCAGCTGCTCGGTGATGGTGTCGAGCACGTTGTCCTCGACGATCTGGCCGTAGTGGGTCTCGTTGCGCTCGTCGATGCCGTAGTAGTTGCGGCGCCGCACGGTCAGCGGATCGAGCCGCAGCGTGCGCGCAATCTCGTCGACGATCTGCTCGATGATGAGCATGCCCTGCGGGCCGCCGAAGCCCCGGAAAGCGGTGTTGGATACGGTGTTGGTCTTGCACTGGTGGCAGACCAGATCCAGGTGTTCGAGGAAGTAGGCGTTGTCGATGTGACAGACCGCGCGGTCGTTGACGGGGCTGGACAGGTCCGCCGAATAGCCGCAGCGCGAGGCCATCATCACTTTGAGGGCGTGGATGCGGCCGGTGTCGTCGAAGCCGACCTCGTAGTCGGCAATGAAGTCGTGGCGCTTGCCGGTGAGCAGCATGTCGTCGTCGCGGTCCAGGCGCAGCTTCACCGGGCGACCGGTCTTGCGCGCCATCACCGCGGCGGCGGCGGCCAGCAGCGCAGGCTGGCTTTCCTTGCCGCCGAAGCCGCCGCCCATGCGTCGGCATTGCACAGTGATGCGGTGCGAAGGCCAGCCGAGCACGTCGCCGACCATGTGCTGCACTTCGCTCGGGTGCTGGGTGGAGCTGTGAATCAGGATCGTGTCGTCTTCTTGCGGGATCGCGATCGCGATCTGGCCTTCCAGATAGAAGTGGTCCTGGCCGCCGATGTCGATGCTGCCTTGCAGGCGTTGCGGCGCCTGTGCCAGGGCCTGCGTCGGTTCGCCGCGCAGGATGCGCTTGCTCGGCATCACGTAGCTTTGCGCGGCCAACGCCGAGCGAATGTCGAGAATCGCCGGCAGGGTTTCGTAGTCGGCCTGCGCCAACCGCGCCGCCTTGCGTGCGGCGGTATAGCTGTTGGCGGCGACCAGGAACAGCGACTGCCCGGCGTATTCGACGAGGTTCTCGGCGAATACCGGATCGTCGGGCTGGATGCCGCCGTAGTTGTTGCGGCCGGGAATGTCAGCGGCGGTGCAGACCGCGACCACGCCCGGTGCGGCGCGCACCGCGCTCAGGTCCATGTTGCGAATGCGCGCGTGCGCCACTGGGCTCAGGCCGAAGGCGGCGTGCAGGGTATTGGCCGGCAGATTGATGTCGTCCGCGTAATGCGCGCCGCCGCTGACGTGCAGCTGCGCGCTTTCGTGCGGCGTGGCGCGGCCGACCAAATCCGCTTGCGGCACGGCGCTGCCCATCAGAGCGTCACCGCCAGCGTGCGCAACAGTGGAGCATTTCCGTTCAGCGGGTGTGCGAGATAGAAGCGACGCAGCAGATTGCCGGCGCCGCGCAGGCGGTAGTCGGCGGAGGCGCGCATGTCGCCAATCGGCGCGTAGTCGCGGCTCAGTGCCGCGATGGCGGCGTCGATCGCTGCTTCGGCCCAGGGCTGGCCGATCAAGGCGGTTTCGGCTTGGCGTGCGCGCGCCGGAATCGCGGCCATGCCGCCGTGGGCGATCCGCGCGTCGCGCACCACGCCGGCTTCGACACGGATTGCATAGGCGCCACAGACGGCGGAGATGTCCTGGTCGAGCCGCTTCGACAGCTTGTAGCTTTCGACCCAGACGCCGGCACGTGGCGCCGGGACATGGATCGCGACGAGAAACTCGCCGGGCTGCCAGTCCTTCTTCTGGTAGCCGAGGTAGAAGTCTTCCAGCGCCAGGCGCCGCATGGCGCCGCCGCGGCGCAGCGTGATCTGCGCGCCGAGCGCGATCAGCACCGGCATGGCATCGCCGATCGGCGAACCGTTGGCGACGTTGCCGCCGAGCGTGCCGGCGTTGCGCACCGGCGGCGAGGCGAAGCGTTGCGCGACTTCGGCCAGCGTGGGGTAGCGCGCGACGATGGCGGCCCAGGCGTCGGTCAGGGAAACCGCGGCGCCGATGTCGAGCCCGGTTTCGGTCTCGGCAATCGTTCGGAGTTCGGCGACCTCGCCGACGTAGACCAGCGCCGGCAGCTCGCGCAGTTGCTTGGTGGCCCACAGGCCGACGTCGGTGCTGCCGGCAAGAATCGTCGCCTCGGGTTGCTCGGTCAGCGCGGCCGCGAGTTCGTCCAGCGTACGCGGCGCGGCGTAGCCCGCCTGTTCGAACGCCGCGTCGCGCTGGATTTGGCGCAGCGCCTGCACGCGCGACGGTGCCGTGGTTTCGGCGCGCGACCAGTGTGCCGGCTCGGGATAGCGGCCCATGCGGCAGCCGGCGTCGATGATCGGCCGGTAGCCGGTGCAGCGACACAGGTTGCCGGACAGGCACTCCACGACCTCGTCGCGCTCGGCCGCCGGCGTTTGCAGATACAGCGCGAACAGCGACATCACGAAGCCCGGCGTGCAGAAACCGCATTGCGAGGCGTGCGCGTCGACCATCGCCTGTTGCACCGGGTGCAGCCTGCCGTCGGCGGCGCGCAGGCCTTCGACCGTGAGCAGTTCCTTGCCGTCGATCGTCGGCAGGAAACGGATGCAGGCGTTGATCGCGCGATAGCGCACACCCGCTTCGGAATCGTCGAGTTCACCGAGCACCACGGTGCAGGCGCCGCAGTCGCCTTCGGCGCAGCCTTCCTTGGTGCCGCTGAGCCCGGCGTGTTCGCGCAGGTATTGCAGCACCGTGGTCGTGGCCGGCAGGCCGTCCACGCAGCGCGGCTCGCCATTGAGGACGAAGCGGACGGAGTGATCGGCGACCGGATTCATGGCGCGGGTGTCGGCCTCAGCTGCCGCGGTAGGTGGAGTAGCTCCACGGCGAGACCAGCAGCGGCACGTGGTAGTGCTGCGTGGGCTCGGCGATGCCGAAGCGCAGCGGCACCTGGTCGAGGAACGGGGGCTCCGGAAGCACGACACCCTGCGCGTGGAAATAGCCGGCGACGTCGAAGATCAGTTCATAACGGCCGGTGACGAAGGTATCGCCGTCCAGCAGCGGCGCGTCGATGCGACCGTCGGCATTGGTTACGGCGCGCAACAACGAGGTTCGCTGCGGGTCCAGCCGGAGCAGTTCCAGGCCGAGGCCGCCGGCCGGTCGTCCGGAATGCGTGTCGAGTACGTGTGTGGTGAGCCTGCCCATCGCGTGTCGAGCCTTTGTTGACGGAAGCTGAGCCCGCAAGGGCTATGCCATCCCGAGCATTGTCCTAGCCGCAATGTACGCAGAGCAAGTTATGGATTGTATGCAATCTAGTACAAAAATCGTCGCACATTATTGGGGCAAAGTGTGCGCCATTGGTGCGCGTGCGCGCGTTCAGGGCGGCGTTGAAGCCCCGCCCAGGAACGGGTTCTACGTGTCCAGACCCATACCGCACAAGGTTTTGGTTGCGGTGGCACGACGATTGCGACCGGCCTGATGGGAACAGGCCTGCTTGCAGGCGTGAAACCTTGTGTACGCAAACGGTAAGTGCCTTTGCGTACCAGATTGCCGGACGAGGGTGGGTCGGCGGCGGCGCCACACGGCGATGTCGGCGGCACGGTGCGAAGATGCCATGCACACCCTCACAGACAGTGGAGCGCATGAACACAATGCAGCGGATCGGTTCGAGACTGCTGGCCCTTTTGGCAGGCCTGTGCCTGGCGACGGCGGCGGTATCGGCAGAACCTCTCAAGACGGCATTCGTCTACGTCGGGCCGGTGGGGGATGCCGGCTGGACCTATGCGCATGAGCAGGGCCGGTTGGCGCTGGTCGAGGCGCTGGGCGATCAGGTCGACACCACCTATGTCGAAAGCGTGCCGGAAGGCGCGGACGCGGAACGCGTGATCCGCCAGCTGGCGGCGGACGGCAACCAGCTGATCTTCACCACCTCGTTCGGTTACATGACGGCCACGCACAAGGTCGCGCGGATGTTCCCGAAAGTCGCTTTCGAACATGCGACCGGCTTCAAGACCGGGCGCAATGTCGGCGTCTACGAAGCGCGTACCTATGAAGGCGCCTATTTGCTCGGCGTGCTTGCCGGCAGCCTCAGCAAGAGCAACAAACTGGGCTATGTCGGGTCTTTCCCGATTCCTGAAGTGATCCGCAACATCAATGCGTTCACGCTCGGCGCGCAGAGCGTGAATCCGGACATCAAGACCAAGGTCATCTGGGTCAACACCTGGTACGACCCCGGCAAGGAACGGCAGGCCGCGGAAACCCTGATCGCGCAGGGCGCTGACGTGATGTGCCAGAACACGGATTCGCCGGCCACGCTGCAGGTGGCACAGGAAAAGGGCGTGTACGCCTGCGGCTGGGATTCGGATATGTCCCGCTTCGCGCCGGACGCGCAGATTTCCGCGGCGATCCTCAACTGGGGGCCGTTCTATATCGAAACCGCGCAATCCGTGATGGACGGCAGCTGGAAGGCCGCCGACATCAAGGGCGGCATCGCCAACGACATGATCCAGATGGCGCCCTTGCTGCCGGCGATCCCGGAGGATGGCGTGGCGGCGTTCGAGGCCAAGAAGGCGGCGCTGGCGGACGGCTCCTTCACGCCGTTCCAGGGGCCGCTGCTGGACCAGGGCGGCAAGCTCAAGGTGCCGGAAGACGATGCGCTTTCAAGCGAAGCGCTGATGTCGATGAACTGGTATGTGGCCGGAGTCGAGGGAGCGATCCCCAAATAGCGTCAGATCTCAGAAATAGCAGGCAGGCGTTGATCGGGCTGCCGCTCGATTCATCGCCGGACCCAAAAAAGTTGAGCCACCGCGCGGCGCGTCATTCGCTGATTCGGTAGCCAGGTGTGACTTGGAGGCAGGCATTCGGTAAGCGCTGGCGTCCCGGAACGGGATGTCAGCGGCGGTAGGGAGTGGAGCCGATGCACGCAGGAGGCGTTGCCTTGAGGTGCGCCAGTGCGGATGTCACGGGAATGAAGCTGACAAGTCTTTTCAACTTTTTTGGGGACGGGAGTCACATGAAGCGTTCAAAGATGGCCTGGAACACACAGGCTCTGGCATTGATGATGTTGGGCGGCAGTCTGGCGGCTCCGGGCACCCTGTTGGCGCAGGACGCCGATGAAGAGGAAAGCGCCACCGAACTGGGTACCACGGTGGTCGAAGGCGAGGTCAACGACCAGCTTGAGATTCTGCCGACTGAACCGAACGGTTCGGTGTTCGGTTTCAACAAGACGCTGCTCGAGACGCCGCGTTCGGTGACCTCGATCAGCAACGAAATGCTGAATCGTTTCAACCTCACCGAACTGGATGATCTGGTGGCCCTGAGCCCGGGTTCGTTCACGCAGTCGTTCTTCGGTGTGGCCGGTTCGCTGGATGTGCGCGGTACGCCGGGCGAAGTCTATTTTCGCGGCGTTCGTCGCATCGACAACCCCGGCAACTATCCGACGCCGATCGGCGCCACCGACCGCATCGACATCGTGCGCGGTCCGGCCTCCCCGATCTACGGCCCGTCGAAGATCGGCGGCTACCTGAACTTCATCCCGAAATCGGCGCGAGCCGACACCGGGCAGTACATGCCCAAGGCCATGGGTGAGCTCAACATCACGCGCGGCAGCTGGGACAAGGACATTCTCACCGCCGAAGTCGGCGGTCCCGGCAAGATCGGCGACAAGGCCTTCGGCTACTACGTTTATGCCGAGACCGAGGATTCCGGGTCCTACTACGAGAACTCCTCCACCGACCAGAGCATCTACCAGGCCTCGTTCAACATGGACCTGACGCCGAAGTCGCGCATCGAATTCGGCGGCATGTATCAGGAATACGAAGGCAATCAAGTCGCAGGCTGGAACCGCCTGACGCAGGACCTGATCGACAACGGTACCTACATCACCGGTCTGCCACCTTCATTGGACACCAATGGTGACGGGATTTTGTCGGCCGACGAATCGGCCGCCGGTGATCTGGCGATTTTCTATCCGTTTGACAGTAGTGGCTTCCCCGGTATTCCTTTCGGCGATGTCAGCCAGCAATCGGCGGAGACCGTGCTCGCGGATCTGGCGGAGCATCCGAACATGGCGCTGATCAATCCGGGCACCACGCATATCGACGGCAGCCAGGTTCTCGTGCAGGAAGACGATGAGCTGACCGACGACGTCATCACGTTGTACTTCGACTTCATTCACGATTTCGACAGCGGCCTGACGATGACCAACAAGTCGTTCTACGAATCGCTCAAGAACAACAACGAGAACCAGTACGGCTTCTCGCAGTTCGCGGACACCTGGGCCTTCGAAGATCAGTTGATCTTCGCCTACCAGACCATGCACGGCGACAAGGTGGAGGCGGCTTACCAGTTCAGCCCATCGATCCGCTACCAGGACTTCGAACACGGCGACAACTTCGCCTTCGAGTATTTCGATCGCCGCGACATCACCCAGCCGGGTTCGCCGGTGGATCGGCGCTCACTGGCGACACGTGATCCCGGGCTCGAACCCTATTCGTCGCATACCAAGGGCAACTTCACCGATCTCGCCGCGGCCGTGCTGGCCGACTACACGTTCTTCAGCGACATTCACCTGCTGGCCGGCGCGCGCTACGACCAGATCGACGTGGAGTCGACCTGCTTGGAGGGCGCGGATTGCGACGACCTGGGTATCACGGGCATCAAATATGATTCGTCCGACGACGCCTTCTCCTGGTCCGGGAGTCTTTCGTACGACATTCCGAAGACCGGGATGACGCCGTACTTCACCAAGTCCAAGCAGACCACCTTGATCGTCGGCCAAGGCGGTCAGGTGCCGGCCGATATCGTCATGGAAGGTCATGCCGTAGCCGATTCCAAGCTCACCGAATATGGTGTCAAGGCCAGTCTGTGGGGTGGCCGCATCTACACCACGGTCGCGCACTTCAAGCAGGAACGCGTCGACTACAACGCACAGGACACGGTGACCAACAACACCACCGAAGCCAAGGGCTGGGAGTTCGAGTTCCGCGGCGTCATCAACGACAACTTTGCCGTAACCGGCGCCTGGACCAATCTCGAGGTTCACAACCTGACGGCAGCGCAGAACGGCAACCAGTTCTCGTTCGCCGGTGCCGAAGACCTGCCCGAGGGCGTCGACCCCGCATTGATGTTCGGCGGCGTGATCAACGGTCTGGTGCTGACCGAGGATGCCGAAAAGGCCGGTGTTCCCGAGAACATCTACAGCGTCTACCTGATCTACACCGGCACCACAGGCTGGCTGTCCGGGCTGACGGCGACCGTCGGCGCCACGCATGTGGACTCGGTCTACTCCGGCTTCTCACAATCGGTGAAGCTGCCGGAGTACACCCTGGTGAACGCCGGCATCAACTACGAAATGACGCATTGGACGGTCGGTCTGTCCGGCAAGAACCTGACGAACGAGGAGTACTACCGCTCCAACTTCCCGGATCTGTTCGGCTCCTCCGTGGTGCTGCCGGAAACCCCACGCAACTGGCTGGTCACCTTGGGTTACAAGTTCTAGGGCTGCGCTGCGGGTGGTTTCGCAAGGGGGCGCGGACGGGCAACTGTCCGCGCCCTTTTTGGGAGCCGGCAAGCATACGTCCGTCGTCATTCCGGACAAGCCGCAGGCTTGATCCGGAATGGTGGGCGGGAGCCCGCGACGCGGACGTCGAAAAAGGCTGGGTGCCAAAGCATGAGCGATTCCCCGGGCGCATTGACCTCGGCTTGGGATACCATCCCGATCCAATTCGGGAAGCAGGCTGGCCACTCGATTCTGTGTTGGATGCGGCTCGCGCGCCGCGTTCCTTACGAAAGCGATGGCTCGATCGAGCTAAGGAGTAGGGGCAGGTGAACACGATCAATACCCACAGACTCTCGGGCCGGATGTCCGGCTTCCTGTGCGCGGCTGCGGTCGCGCTGGTGCTCGCCGGATGCTCGCCGCAGTCGGCGGAGCCGGCCCCGGTCGATACGGCCGCAGGTGATGCCACGGCCGAGGTGAGCCAGGCCGCCATCGAATCGCCGACGCAGGCCGAATCGCTGGAGGTCAAGGTGGTGGTGGTCACCATGTTCGAAATCGGCGAGGACACCGGCGACCAGGCCGCCGAATTCCAGCTCTGGTACGAGCGCCAGAAGCTGAGCCAGCGCTTCGCGTTTCCGCATCATCACGATCTGTTCTTCAATCCGGACACCGGCGTGCTCGGCATGGTGACCGGCATCGGCACCATGAATTCGTCGAGCGCGATCATGGCGCTGGGCCTGGACCCGCGTTTCGATCTGAGCAAGGCCTACTGGCTGGTGGCCGGGATCGCCGGCTTCGATCCGGAAGACGCTTCGATCGGCTCCGCCGCCTGGGCCGAGTACCTGGTCGACGGTGATCTGGCGCACGAGATCGATCCCCGCGAGATTCCCGAAGGCTGGACCACCGGTTATTTCGCGCGCGGCACCAAGAAGCCCTATGAGGAGCCGCATCCGGAATCCTCGGGCGAGGTGTTCCATCTCGATCCGCAGATGACCGAATGGGCCTATCAGCTCACCAAGGACATCGAACTGCCCGACAGCGACGTGCTGCGCCGCCGACGTGAGACTTACCAGGGCTTTCCCAACGGGCAGAAGCCGCCGTTCGTGCTCAAGGGCGACAACCTCGCTGGCATGACCTATTGGCACGGCAAGCTGCTCAACGACTGGGCCAATCGCTGGGTCAAGTATTGGAGTGACGGCAAGGGCAACTTCGTGTCCTCGGCAATGGAAGACACCGGCACCTACCAGTCGCTGGTCTACCTCGACAAGGCCGGCAAGGTCGACAAGCAACGCACCATGGTGCTGCGCACCGCCAGCAATTATGCGATGCAGCCGCCGGGCGTCAGTGCCGTGGACAATCTGCTGATGGATCACGATGGCTACGCCGGACTGGATGCGTCGGTCGAAGCGGCCTATGTGGTCGGCAGCACGGTGGTGGACGACATCGTCGCCCACTGGGACCGGTACAAGGATCAGTTGCCGTACGAAGCGCAGTAGCCGTCGGCCCTCAGCACATGCCGGACGCAGCGGGCCGTAAACCATTTGATGCTTGAACTGTTCTCGCAGACCCTCGCGGTCACTGTTCCGGTGTTCGCGATGGTGCTGCTGGGCATCGTGCTCAAGCGCATCGACTGGATCGATTCGGCTTTCATCGGCACCGCGTCGCTGCTGGTGTTCAAGGGCTGCATGCCGACGCTGATCTTCATCAGCCTGCTCAAGGCCGATACGCATGCGGCCATCGGTTTCGGCCTCCTGAGCTATTTCACGCTGGCAATGCTCGCCAGCGTCGGTCTGGCGCTGGCCTGGGGTATCTGGCGGATTCCACGGGAAGATCGTGGCGTCTATGTTCAGGGTGCTTTTCGCGGCAATTGCGGCATCGTCGGCCTGGCGCTGGCGGTCAGTTCCTACGGAGACTTCGGGCTGGCGCTCGGCGGCATCTTCGCCGCGATCGTGATCGTGATCTACAACGTGACGTCGACGGTGATCCTGGCCCACTACAGCGCCGACATCCGTTCGAGCTGGCGCGACAACGCACGTGGCATCGCCACCAATCCGCTGATACTCGGCGTGGTGCTGGCCTTGCCGTTCGCGTTCTTCGACATTGGTCTGCCCAATTGGCTGATGCGCTCGGCGCAGCTGTTCGCCGACCTCACCCTGCCGTTGGCGCTGATCTGCATCGGCGGCACGCTGTCGCTTGCGGCGATCGCCCAGGCCAGCCGGATCGCCGTCAGCGCCAGCGCGATGAAGCTGCTCGGTCTGCCGCTGGTGTTCACGGCGCTGGCCTACGCGCTGGGCTTTCGCGGTTCCGAATTGGGCGTGATGTTCCTGTATTTCGGCAGCCCCACGGCGGCGGCCAGCTTCGTGATGGCGCGCGCCTACGGCGCCAACGACAAACTGGCGGCGGCGATCATCGTGCTCACCACGATTGCCGCCGCGGTGACGATCAACCTCGGCATGTTCGTGCTCAGCTCGATCGGCGCGATCTGAGACGCAATCAGACGATCAGAAATCGACGCCCACGGACGCGATCACCGTGCGCGGCTGGATGAAGCCGTAGTTGGTGGCACCGCCGGTGGAACTCACGCCCTGGAAGGCGTTGGCCGGTACCGTCTTGTCGAACAGGTTGGTGGCGCTGACGCGGAACGTCGTGTCGAAACGTGTGCCGCTGTGGGTCGCGCCGAGCGCCAGATTCCACAGGCCGTAGGCCGGCAGAACCTCGAAGCCGCTGACGCCGCTGTTGGTTTCGCTCTGGTAGCTGTAGCCGAGGTTCGAGACCAGCGACCAGGCGCCGAGCAGGGCCTGATGCGACAAGGCGGCCGAGCCAGTGAGGAACGGCGTGGCCGGGAGCCTTGAACCTTCCTCGGCGACGCCGCGCGCGGCGTCGAAGGATTCGGTCAGGCGCGCATCGAGATAGCTGCCGTTGAGCAGCATCGTTAGATTGAACGGCAGCGCCGCCGTCAGCGCCGATTCCACGCCCTGGATGCGTGCCGCGCCCGCGTTGGAGATGTACGAGGTGGACGTGGTCTGGCTGGACTGACGCACCTGCGGATTGGTCCAGTCGATGTAGAACGCCGTGGTGTCGAAGCGCAGGGCGCCGCCCAGCCATTGCGTCCGGATACCGAGTTCGTAGTTCTCGATTTCATCCGAGTAGAACGTGAACGGAATGTCGGGATCGCGCAGCGGATTGTTGTTGAAGCCGCCGAAGCGGAAGCCGCGCGCGTAGCTGCCGATGACGGAGATCGAGTCGGTGGGGCGCCAGGTCAGCGCGGCCTTGGGGTTGAACCCGTCCTCCGTCAGATCGGATTCCCCGCTGTTGGTGGTCAGTCCGTTGATCGATCCGGCGAACTGTCCATGCCCGCTCTGCTTGAAATAGCGCCCGCCCAGATTGAGCTCCCAGGAATAGCCCAGGTATTTGGTGACGTCGAAGAACACGGCGGTTTCCTCGGCGGTGGCCGAGACGTCCGAGCCCACGAACAGCTCCACGGTCGGGTCGACCAGCTCGCCCAGCCCCAGTCCGCCCAGACCCAATGCGTCCAGCGCGCTGGCACCGGAAAGATTGATATAGGTCGGCAGGTTGAACACCTGATCGGCGTCCAGCCGGTACACGCCGCCGAGGTAGGACCAGCTGTCGAGCAGCCAGAAATCGCTCTGGCTGCGTTCGTTCGAAGTGATGCGCAGTTCGCCGGTGGTCTGCTCGGTAGTCGCCAGAAAGTTCTGGTAAACGGCCAGGCCCGGCACCCACTCGAAGCCCTGGAAAGCCGTGAGGTCGTAGAGGCTGTCGCTGTCCTTGTCGACGTAGCTGCCGACGCCGGTCAGCGAGAATGCGCCGAAATCGTAGACCAGCTGGCCGCGATAGATCTGCGCGGACACATCGCCCGGCGTCTCGTAGCGTCGCGTCGCCGTGGTCCGGGTCTGGGTGTTGTCGGTGACACCACTGGCGTCTGCCTCGGCCTCGAAGAAGTGCGCCGTCAGTTCGCCCGACAAATGGTCCGTGATCTGCCAGGCGCCGATGATGCGGCCCTGCAGGTTGCGGCGTTCGTCGATGTCGTCTTCGCCCGAAGTGAGGTCATCGAGCACGCCGGGACGCTCGCGTTTGACCACGGCGATGCGCAGCGCCGCCTCATCGCCGACCGGCAGGTTGAGCCGCCCCATGACCTCCTGGCCGAGCCCATCGCTGTCCGCGAGATCGACCAGACCGGCTGCGAGACTGCCCGAGAACTCGCCGTAGACCGGTGCATTGGGCACGTAGCGGATCGCGCCGGCCAGCGCGGCGCCACCGAACAGCGTGCCCTGCGGCCCCTTGAGCACTTCGACCGTGGACAGGTCGTAGGGGTCGATGCCGGGAATCGAACCGGCCAGCGAGGGATTGACCAGCGAGACGTCGTTGAACAGATAGCCTGTGGTGGCACCGCCGTAGCCGGCGGTGCTGCTGGCGGTCACACCGCGGATCACCACCTGCTGACGGATTTCGGAGCCGCCGGAACTGCTGAAGCTGACGCCCGGTGACTGTTCCAGGATCTGTTCCAGGCTGGTCTTGCCGGACTCCGCCAGATCGTCGCCCATCATCACGTCGATGCTGACCGGAATGTCGCGTACCGAGGTGGATTGCTTGGTTGCCGTGACCACGATCTCCTCGAGCATGCGTGGCGCGGTTTCGGGCTTTTCGCCGGGCCTTGAGTTGTCCGCGTCGATCGGTGTGACCGGAATCGTCTCAATGGGTGTGTCGGGCGATTGCGCCACACTCAGTGTTGGCAGCAGCACAGCCGCGCCCAGTCCGGACGCGAGGATTGCAGTACGGACCTTGCAAACAGGTGCGTGGCGCCCGTCCGGGCGGTTGCAGCGGGGACGAACGCGCATGCTGTCTCCATGAAATCGGAAAATCGGGTGCCGGCGTGTCGATGGCCGGGCGCACGATCGCTGAATGATGAGGCGATGGTAGGTCGCAGCCGGGCTTTGGCTGATGACATTAGGCGTCAGCGGCGTGCTGTCTTGCCGATGTTTCGCGAGTCAGCTTGCTCGCGGATTCCGGCTCAAGCCTGAGGCTTGTCTGGAATGACGTGTTTCGGACGGCGCTATTCCAGGCAGACCGAATAGTGCTTGCACAGAAACGAGTAGCTGACCGGCTCGACATCGTTCAGCGAGTTCCAGCCACGGCGTTTGAATGCGGCGGCGAAGCTCTCGACGCGCTTGTCATAGTCCTTGAGCAGTTTCTGCTTGACCGGCTCCTCGACGAACGCGAACTGCAGCGAGTTGCGGCCCATTTGCACGATCTCCTCCCAGGACAGGTTGAATTCCTTCACAGCCACGTAGTACTCGTCGCTCATGTTGGAATCCCACATGCCGCGATCGTCGGTGGACAGCGCCACCGGAATGCCGATGCGCAGGTATTCCGGGAACGGGTGCTGGGAATAGTCGCTGACGTATTCGAGCAACAGGTTGCTGATCAGGTTGATCTCGACCAGATAGGGACCGTGGCGCATCAGCAGCATCGTGTCCGGATCGCTGATCAGGTTCACACCGTGGCCGATGCGCTCGGCGCCCAGCAGCAGCGTGTCGCGGACGTGCTCGTTGGGTTCGTCCACCTCACCGCCATGAATCGACAGCTTGATGTCCGGGTAGTGGCGGCGCAGTTCGCGCAAGGTCGGTAGGAAGCGCAGTGGATAGCCCTTGTCGTTGTCCTCGCGTCCGACCATGTTGATGCCCACGAACAGATCGCGGTTGCGGTCGACGAAGGCGTACAGGGTCTTGAGAATCTCCTCGGCGTTCGGCAGGAAGCGCAGCAGCGTGATCTGCAGGCGCAGCGTCACACCGGTGGCCTTGGCGTCGTTCTGCGCGAGCCGCTCACGGTAGATGTCGGCGACCTCATCGGGCGGAAACACGCTGCCGTCCGGCCGCAGCGCGCCAAAGGCGCCGTGCTGCAGCTCAAGATACTTCAGGCCTTCGGCGCCGAAGGCCTGCATGTCACGCACCATCATGTCGGCCCAGATGTACGGATTGTTGGATACGTCGTTGAGGCGTTGCCAGTGCGCGCCGAAGAATTCGTTGCGGCCCTCGTAGGGCTGGTCCAGACGGATGCTGTCGAGCCAGCCAGCCTTCTCGCGCGGGCTGAGATCCTGCAGGCGCTTGTACTCGCGCTTCTCGCAGGCATCGAGCTTGTCGTAGTTGGAGGCCTGCAGATTGCGGAACAGCAGCAGGTAGGGCGCCATGCCGAACTCGTTGGTGCCGTAGTTCTCGCAGTTCTCGATGCGCACCTTGGTGTAGTAGGTGTAGCCCTTGTCGGCCTGCGCCAGCGTGGCGTCCCATAGCCATTCCGACAGCACTCCGCCGGAGAGATGGTTGTGCAGGTCGCCGCCCTTGGGCAGTGCATACAGGAAGGTGTAGAGCTGTTCCGGCGTGGCTTCGGCCTTGAGTTTTTCGAACCAGGCTTGCGCCGCTTGCGCCGGTGCGCCCAGCGCAGTGATTGCCAACACCATCGCGTTCGCAAGCAGGACCAATCTACGCATCGACATCCCCGAATTTTCGTCTGTTGAATTACAGCGACTTGAGCAGGTGCAAGGAGAACAGAGCCGCCTGCTTCGCCGCGATCGGCCCCAGACGCAGATAGTCGTCGTTCGGCGCTTCCTGTGCCACATTGCTGCCGCCGCGCACCACCAGGAACGGGACACCCAGATACGCGCAAACGTGCCCGAGCGGCGCGGATTCCATCTCCATGATGTCCACCTTGAACTGGTCGCGCAGCGTGTCGATGCGCTGTTCCGTCACACCGAACAGATCGGATGAAGCGACCACGCCGCGCCGCGCCTTGACCGTATAGGTCGAGCCATTCGCCGTGACCTCCGGGCCTTCATAGCTGGCGATGGCCTGGTCGGCGATCTTCAGCAGCGCATCGGGTGGCGAGAATGCGTTCTCCATCTCGGCACCGTCGTCGGGGCCGTTCATCGGGCGGTAGACCATGTCCTTGCGCGTCAGCGAGCCATAGTCGTGCTCGTAGAGCGCGGTGGCCACGATCACGTCACCGGTGCGCAACTGTTGGTTGATGCGTGCGCCAGTGCCACTCATCAGTACCAGCCGAGGCTTGAACTCGCTGATGAACAGGGTACTGGTCATGCCAGTGAAGGTCTTGCCGATGCCGGTGATGGCGACCACCACAGGCTTGTCGTCGATATGTCCCTGCCAGTAGGGAATGCCCCACAACGATTTCTTCTCGGCATCCTTCATCGCTTCGACGAACGGCGGAATCTCCTGCGGCACGGCGCCGAGAATCAGAATAGTGTCGCTGGGCTTGTAGTGCGTCGGCGTGGCCGGCGCCTCGGCGGCCTGGGCCAGTCCGGTGACGAGCAGCAGCCCGCCGAGCAGTGTTCTGATGATGGCTTTCATGCCTGGGTCTTCCGTTTAGTTTGAGGAGGGTGTGGCGTCGCGGTATCGCGGCCAGTCGGAGAGCAGTTCGTCGACGACCACGCCACCGACCTGATAAGCCGCCTCGAGCGCCGGCCGGCCGTTTTCCGGGTAGGGCGCAGTCGTGCTCCAGGCCGCGGTCTTGCCCTTGGGCGGCATCGAGTAGTTGCTGGCCGTGCGCAGCACCATCACACGGTCCAGATCGACCCGCTGCGTGCGCGACAGGCGGCGCAGCGCGGTCAGGGTGCCGCTGTCCTCCATCTCGCCCATCATGAAGTTGCGGTTCTCGCCAGCCTGCAGTTTCACCCAGTCGTTGGCCCATTGATTGAGCTTTTCGCCATGCCAGTAAGTGCTGGCGGACAGGCTTTCACCCATCGTCACGAACGGCGGTTTGACGGCGTTCGGGTAGCCGGCGAACTGCTTGCGGAATTCGGCGATGCCGGGGCTGTCCGCCACCGGATGATCCTTGCTCAGCGCGTAGGCCCATTCGGCGAGTTCGACATTGAGCGGGAAGTGGATCGTGTCCACGGTCCAGCCATCGGCTTTGTCGTTGGGTTTCTTGGCGCCCAGCGGCAGCAGACCATAGGGCCAGTCCCCGGGAATTTCGCGGCCGTCGATTTCGTAGAGCAGATCGCCATCGACCACGGCGCGCGCCCAGGCGGCCGTGCCCAGCGAGACATCCTCAGGGTCGCCGCCGGCGATGCCGGCAACCAGCCAGTACGCGCGGCTCAGATCGAAGCGCGGGTCCAGGCCCAGCGCCATGATCGAGGCCGTGGCATTGGTGATGCCGCCGCCGGTGCAGATCGCCAGCAGGCCGTCGTCATTCATGCGCAGCGCGTATTCGCCGAGCGGAAACGGGAATTCACGATCGAGCTTGCGGCGTTCGACCCAGAGCTGGAACTCGCCGGGATCATCGCCGCTGGGCTTGCCGTTTTCGAACATCGAGACGACCACCATCTTGACCGGTATGGGTTCGGCGGCGGCAGCACAAGTCAGCACCAACGCGCCAGCGGCGAGCGCCGCATTCAGGAGCTTGAATCGGGACATCGGGTTTCCTGTTGTCGGGGTCGCTGTCTGTCCGAAGCGGGTCTCAGGCGGCGGCAAGCTGGTGGTCGAGCATTGCCAGATAGCGCGCGCGTTGCGCATCGTCGATCCAGGCCACGACGAAGGCATTGCGTACCAGCTGTGTGATCTCGTCCAGGCTCAGGCCGCCTTCCTCGTGCAACGCCAGCAGGTTTTCGTTGACGTAGGCGCGGAAGTACGCAGGGTCGTCGGAGTTGATCGTGGCGCGCATGCCCAGTTCCAGCATGCGACGGATGTGCGTGGCCGTGAGGTCCTGCACCACGAAGCGGTTGGACACCGGGCACACCGTGAGGCCCAGGCCGCGTTGCACGATGTCGGCGCAGATCGCGGGGTCTTCGAGCGAGTTGATGCCGTGGTCGATGCGGTCCACGCCAATCTCGTCCAGACATTGGCGGATGTGGCCCAGAGTGTTGTCCTGATTCACGTCGCAATGCATCGTCAGGCGGTAGCCCTCGGCGCGGGCGCGTTTGAACACTTCGGCGAACTTGCTGGGCGGATTGCCCTTTTCGTCCGAATCCAGACCCACGCCGACGATCCAGTCCTTGTAGGGCAGGGATTGTTCCAGCGCTTCCATCGCCGATTCGGCGCTCATGTCGCGCAGGAAGCACAGGATCAGCTGGGATTCGATACCGAGTTCGGCGGCCGCCTGCTTCTGTGCCAGACGAATGCCGGTGATCACGGTTTCGAAACTCACGCCGCGGCTGGTATGCGCCTGCGGATCGAAGAAGGGCTCGCAATAGAGCACGTTCTGCTCGCGCGCCTTCTTCAGATAGGCGTAGGTGAGGTCGTAGAAATCCTGCTCCGTGACCAGTACGCGCATCGCGCTGTAGTAGATCGCCAGAAACGACGGCAGGTCGTGGAAGTCGTAGGCCGCGATCAGCGCCTCGGGCGTGTCGTAGTCCAGTGCCACGCCATTGCGCTGCGACAGCGCGAAACTCAGTTTCGGTTCAAGGGTGCCTTCGAGGTGGACATGCAGCTCGGCTTTGGGCAGTTGCTCGATCCATTCGTGTACGGGTGTTGGCATGGCATGTGATCGCTTGTGGCTGGGCGTCTTCCGAAACAGCGGAAGTGGCTTGGCGGGAAAAGTGCATGCAACCGCATGCAACGATTGTGCACAATCGCATTCCGACACATGAAATTTCAGGTCCCCACTATCGATATTGCGGCCTACCTCGGCGATGAGGAGCTCCAGGCGCGCGCCGCCGTCGCCGAAGCGATGGCGCAGGCCTGTCGCGAGGTCGGTTTCGTGCAGGTTCTGGGGCACGGCGTGCCCGATTCGGTGCTGGTGGCGCTGGCTTCGGCGATGGATGGCTTCTTCGCCTTGCCACCCGCCCTCAAGCAGCACTATCGCACCGCGCCTGGGATCAACCGCGGCTACGCGCCGCCGCACAGCGAATCGCTGTCGTTGTCGCTGGGGATAGAGGCCTCGGCAGCGGATTATTTCGAAGCGTTCAATGTCGGCACGTCGACCTCTGACTATCCGGGGCTCGAATTGCCGGATGACGTATACGCAGAAAATCTGTGGCCCGGGACGGCGCCGGGATTCGACGCCGGACAGTTTCGCGCGGCCGTCGAGGACTATTTCGCAGAGGCCGGTCGAGTCGCGCGCACCTTGACGCGGATTTTCGCCGATGCGCTGGGCGTGCCGCCCGACATCTTCGGGTCCGTGACCGATCATTCCATCGATGTGCTGCGCATGAATCACTACGCGTTGCCGCCCGGCACTGCGGTCGGCGGGCCGGACCCGGTGGGCATGGGCGCGCATACCGGCTACGGCATCGTCACCGTATTGTGGGCCGACCCGGTGCCGGGCCTGCAGGTGCTCGGCGGCGACGGCGTCTGGCACGACGTGCAACCGGCCGAGGGCGCGCTGCTGGTCAACCTCGGTGACCTCACCGCCCGCTGGACTCATGATCGCTGGCGCTCCACCTTGCACCGCGTGATTCCGCCGGTGGTCGACGGCCGCATCGTGCGTCGCCGCTCGGCGGCCTATTTTCATGACGGGAACGTTGACGCGCTGATCGAAACGATCCCGAGCTGTCTGGCCGCAGACGAAGTCGCTTATCCGCCGATCACCGTGGGCGAGCACTTGGCGGCGAAGCTCGCCGGATCGCGCGCCGGTCAGCCGAATCGTCAGGCCGGCAGCGAGGCCGAGCGCCTGCGCGCCGCGCGTGAAGATTGAAACGATAACCGGGAACGCCAAGCCATGAAGCAGCTACTGACGGGCGCCGAGGTGCTCGCCACCCAGGACGACGCCGGCCGCGAGATTCGTGACGGCGCCGTATTCGTGGACGGCGGCCGGATCGCCGCGGTCGGCAACTGCGCCGAGGTCGAGGCCTGGATGGCGCAGGACCCTGCCGCGCGCATGCCGGGCCGCCGCCACGATCTGCGTGGCTGCGTGCTCACGCCGGGATTGATCAATGGCCATCATCACCTCTACCAGACCTTGACGCGCACCATCGGCACCGGCGGCGGGCTGGCCTTGTTCGACTGGCTCAAGACCCTGTATCCGATCTGGGGTCGCATGGACCCGGAGGCGGTCTACCTCAGCGCCAAGCTCGGGCTCGCCGAACTGCTGCTGTCCGGCGCCACCACCGTGGCCGACCATCTCTACATGTTCCCGAACGGCGCGCGGCTCGACGACGAGATCGCGGCGGCGCGCGAACTCGGTGTGCGCTTCCATCCCACACGCGGCTCGATGAGCGTCGGCGAAAGCCAGGGCGGCCTGCCGCCGGACGCGCTGGTGGAAAGCGAGGATGACATCCTCGCCGACAGCCTGCGCGTGATCGAACAGTTCCACGATCCGGCACCGGGATCGATGCTGCGCATCGGCCTGGCGCCCTGCTCGCCGTTTTCGGTGAGCGCGGACCTGATGCGCGAGTCCGCGGCAATGGCACGAAGCCATGCCCAGGTGCGGCTGCACACGCATCTGGCCGAAACCGCGGACGAGGAACGCTACTGCTTGGACCGCTTCGGTCTGCGTCCGATCGATTACGCCGAATCCCTGGGATGGCTCGGCGATGACGTGTGGTTCGCGCACGTGGTGCATGCAAACGATGCCGGCATCGGCAAGCTCGCGCACAGCTGCAGCGGCGTCTGCCATTGTCCCAGCAGCAACATGATTCTGGCCTCCGGCATCGCGCCGGTGCGGGACATGATCGACCGCGGCGTGCGCGTGGGCCTGGGCGTGGACGGCTCCGCCAGCAACGACGGCAATCATCTGCTCGGCGAGGCGCGTCAGGCGATGTTGCTGCAACGCGTCGGCTGGCCCGGATTCGAGTCAAGCGCCGACCGCATGTCGGCGCGTGAGGCGCTGCGGCTGGCGACGCGCGGCGGCGCCTCGATATTGGGGCGCGACGACATCGGCAGTATCGAAGTCGGCAAGGCGGCGGATCTGGTGGCGTTTCGCGTGGATGGACTCAAGCATGCCGGCGCGCAATCCGATCCGGTTGCCGCGTTGATGACTTGCGCCCCGGCCGACGCCTGGCTGTCGCTGATCCACGGCCGCGTCGTGGTCGAGGACGGGCATATACCGGGGCTGGATGCGCCCGAGCTGGTTCGCCAGCACCGGCTGGCTTCGCGCCAGCTATTGTCGGAGGGGTGAGTGCGGCTGCTTCGGCAAAAGGATTGGGTTTAACGTGAAAGAGACCTGATTTCGGGCGCAGAGATGCCTGGCCTGCTGTGGCCATGGTGTTACCGAGGCAGGTTTCAGGGTGCTACGGGGAGCAATCCGTACTGAGTCAGGGCCTTGATCCAGCGGGGTGCATTGCGTTTGACGCTGAGGGCTTGGTAGTCGACGACGGTATCGCGGTAAGGCTGTTGTCGGCTGAGCATGAAGAAGATGGTGCGCAGGAGTTTGTGGGCGATGGCGATGATGGATCGCTTGTGGCCGCGGCGGACGACGAGCGCATCGAACTTGGCTTTGAAGACCGAGGGGGTTCGTCGGGCGGCGTGGGCAAACTCGCACAGCAGGCGCCGGACATAGGGGTTGCCCTTGCGGGCGCGGCCGGACTTTCGTTTGCCGGCGGATTCGTGATTGCCGGGGCAGACGCCGGCCCAGGACGCCAGCCGATCGGCACTGCCAAAGACGCTCATGTCGCTGCCGATTTCCACCAGCAGCATCGCCGCGCCCATCCGATCGACACCGGGCAGGGTCTGGAGCAGCGCCAGGGCGTTACGCTCGTCCTGCAGT
>JAHZLQ010000015.1 GCA_022599775.1 Gammaproteobacteria bacterium | reverse complement strand
GCCCGCGCGGGGCTTTTTCTTTGTCGCCCGTATGAGCGCCCGCCCCCACTTGGGCGGCGTCCCCGGCATTCAAAATATATGGTCACGGCTAGGGCGCAATTGACTAAACGCGGAACTCGAATCGCTGTCGATGAACTTTGGCTTTCAATTTCTCTCACTTCCCGTTTCGGTTTTTCGGCTACCCTTCGCGCTGGTGCGGTGCACCAATCAAAATCGAAGTACAACAAATCCAAGGGACGCAAACATGAAGGGATTCCTGCCCAAGTTGGGCATTTCTGTATTGCTGGCGGCGCTCGCGCCCTCAATCGGCTGGGCTCAAGACGATGCGGCAGAGTCCGAATCGTATATCGGCATACTTGGCAATTATGTGGACCCCGACAGCAAGCGCGGCGTCAGTAGCGGTGAGGGAGTTGAAGCCATTTATGGTTGGAGTCTTATGCCGGGCTGGGGCTTTGAGGCACGAGGTTTCACTGAACGACTGCGCACTGAGGCTGACGGGTTTGAGTACTTCGACCGTCATGGGCTCGCGGTCGACGTTCGTTATTCGCTCTCCACTATTCCATATCTCACACCATTCCTTCTGGCCGGCGGTGGCCTCGCGTATAACGACGTTGCACCGGGAGATGAAGACGAACTCGAACCGATCGCGAACATCGGACTTGGCTTAGCGTCCAAGGGAATCGGGCCATTTGGGCTGCGCGTTCGTGCGGACGCAAGGTATATGTTCGATGCATTTGATGGCGGTGTGAACGATATCAAGTTCGGCCTGGGTGTCGAAATTCCATTGCACCGCGCAGCGTCCCCGATGCCGGAGGTCAAGGAAGTCGTCCAGGAAGTACGCGTGGTTGAGGTGGAGCCGGCACCCGAGCCCGAGCCGCTGCCGGATGGTGACGAAGACGGTGTCCCGGACCAGTACGATCGCTGCCCCAGCACGCCGGCCGACCTCGAAGTCGATGTCTCGGGCTGCGCCCTGCCGCAGGTCATGTCGCTGGACGGCGTCAACTTCGAACTCGCTTCCGCGAAGCTGGACATCAACTCCAAGCGCATTCTCGACGCCATCGTCGAACAGGTTGCGCAGTACACGCAGTCGATGACGGTAGAGATCGCCGGACACACTGACGCGCAAGGCACCGAGGCCTACAACATGGAGCTGTCCCAGCAACGCGCTGAGTCGGTCCGTGCATACCTGATCAGCGCGGGCATCGCCGCCGATCGTCTGACTTCTAACGGTTACGGAGAAGGTGAGCCGCTTGCCGACAATGAAACCGAAGACGGTCGTGCGATGAACCGTCGCGTCGAACTGAGGCTGGCCGGCGAGAACTGATCGCGCTTCGCGGCATCTCAATGAGCCCCGCCAGCTTGGCGGGGCTTTTTTTTGGGCCTTTGCAAATGCCGCGGCTCGCACGCCTTCCCGAACCTCCCGGCATCCATAGGATGGCGCCCCCCCGGTTCAAGTGCGGGCGTCGGCGCCCCAGAGTCGTGCGGACGACGTACCTGACCCGGAAGACGGACATGCGCGAGCCTCGGGCTAAAGGCGAACGTGCCCCGTCCCAGCGCAGCGTCAATGCGGGCTAACATAGGCAAACCTAAATTTAACGCCTTTCAAGGACTCTGCTAAATGACTGAAATCCGCAAGATTGCGATTCTGGGCGGCACGCGCATTCCGTTCTGCCGATCGAACACGGCGTACTCCCACAAGTCGAATCAGGACATGCTGACGGCATCGATGCGTGGCCTGGTCGACAAGTTCCAACTGCACGGAGATCGCCTGGGCGAAGTCGCCGCCGGTGCGGTGCTCAAGCACTCACGCGATTTCAACCTTACCCGGGAATGCGTGATGTCCTCCGGCCTGGCTCCCGAAACCCCGGCGTATGACGTGCAGCAGGCCTGTGGCACCGGCCTGGAAGCCGCGATTCTGGTGGGCAACAAGATCGCTCTGGGCCAGATCGAGGTCGGCATCGCCGGCGGCGTGGATACGACTTCCGATGCGCCGATCGCCGTCAACGACAAACTGCGCAAGATTCTGCTGGACGCGAATCGCGCCAAGACCACCGGCCAAAGGCTCAAGGTTCTGGCACGTATCCGGCCATCGATGCTGGCGCCCGCGGTTCCGTCCGTGCTGGAGCCCCGCACCCGGATGAGCATGGGCGAGCACTGTGAAGTGATGGCGAAGGAATGGAACATTCCGCGCGACGAGCAGGATCAGCTGGCCTACGAGTCCCATCACAAGGCCGCCCAGGCCTATGTCGAGGGCTTCTACGATGATCTGTTGGTGGAGTTCGCCGGCGTCAAGCGCGACAACAATCTGCGCGCGGACATCTCGCTGGAGAAACTCGCTTCGCTCAAGCCGGCCTTCGACCGGCAGAACGGGACGTTGACGGCAGGCAACTCCACGCCGCTCACCGACGGTGCGTCCACCGTGCTGCTTTCGAGTGAGGAATGGGCGAAATCGCGCGGCATCGAGCCGCTAGCCTATCTGACGTACTGTGAAACCGCGGCCGTGGACTACGTTCAGAAGAAGGAAGGTCTGCTGATGGCGCCGGCCTACGCGGTTCCGCGCATGCTCGAACGCGCCGGCCTGAGCCTGCAGGACTTCGACTACTACGAAATCCACGAAGCCTTTGCCGCGCAGGTGCTGTGCACGCTCAAGGCCTGGCAGGATCCGGTTTACTGCAAGGAAAAGCTCGGCCTCGACAAGCCGCTTGGAGCGATCGATCGCAGCAAGCTCAATGTGAAGGGCGGTTCGCTTGCGACCGGCCACCCGTTCGCAGCGACCGGAGGACGGATCGTGGCCAATCTGGCAAAGATCCTGTCGCAGGCCGGCAAGGGGCGCGGGCTGATTTCAATCTGCGCGGCCGGCGGCGTAGGTGTCGTCGCGATCGTGGAACGGTGAACGGTACGCGGTCGTTCGTAGGTCAGGCATCAAACCTGCTACAAACAGTCTATTGAAGACGGACCATTTGGAAGTAGTCCGTACAGCCGTCGGAGTGAGAACTACCGGCGGCTGATCCATTTACGGGGATCACAATTGCAATGAACAGTCGCGAACACTGGGGAAGTCGTTTCGGGTTCATCATGGCGGCGGCCGGTTCGGCCGTCGGACTTGGCAACATCTGGCGCTTTCCGTACACCACCGGCCAAAATGGCGGCGGCGCCTTTTTGCTGATCTATCTCGGAATCATTCTGGCCTTCGGCATCTCGCTGGTCGTGGCGGAAATGTTGGTCGGACGCTCAGCACAACGCAATCCCGTCGGTGCATTCAAGCTCCTCGGCGGACGCGCCTGGCCGCTGGTGGGCTACCTCGGTGTCCTGACCGGCTTCGTGATCCTCTCGTTCTACATTGTGGTGGCGGGCTGGACGCTCGCCTATATCGTGCACATGGCGCAGGGTGCGCTGGATACGACCGACTCGGCGGCGCTGACCGACCTGTTCGGCGGTTTCGTTGCCGACCCGGTGCAACCCATCGTGTACGCCGGCGGCTTCATGCTGATCACCGGCATCGTGGTCATCGGTGGCATCAATGCCGGCATCGAGCGGGCCAACAAGGTCTTGATGCCGGCCTTGTTTGCCTTGCTGCTGGTGCTGGTGGTCCGCTCGGTCACGCTGCCCGGCGCCACCGATGGCCTTATCTTCTATCTCAAGCCGAACTGGAGCGCGGTCACCGCCGATACCTTCTTCGCGGCGATCTCGCAGGCCTTTTTCTCGCTGTCGATCGGGATGGGCACGATGCTGACGTACGGTTCCTACCTGTCCGCCAAGGAAAATCTGCCGTCGGCTGCATTGACGGTCGGGCTGCTCGATTCGGCCGTGGCCATTCTCTCGGGTCTGATGGTGATCCCCGCAGTCTTCGCGGCAGGGCTTTCCCCCTCGGCCGGCCCCGGCCTGACGTTCATCACGCTACCCGCCGTGTTTGCCGCGATGCCGTTCGGCAATTTCTTTGGCGTGCTGTTCTTTTCACTGCTCGCCATCGCCGCGCTGACCTCAGCCGTATCGATCCTGGAACCATTGGTGGCCTACTTCGTGGATGAGCATGGCTTGAGCCGCCGGCTGGTCGTCGTCGTCGCCTCGGCGGTCTGCTTCCTGCTCGGGATTCCGGCCTCGCTGTCATTCGGCGTAATGTCGGATGTCACCGTATTCGGTAAGAACTGGTTCGATCTGGTGGATTTCCTGTCGAACAGCGTGTTGCTACCGACAGGCGGGCTGTTCACGGCCCTGTTCGTCGGCTGGTTCTGGGCGAAACCGGCCTTGCGCGCTCTGTCCAACGAGGGCGAACTATCGCAGCCTTGGGCCGGCGCTTGGTTATTCATATTGCGATTCGTGGCACCGATCGCGATTGCGTGGATTCTGATTTCCGCCCTCAAGGGATAAACGATGCAAGGATTTTTCGAGGTACTGGGCGCAATCAATGGCGTCATGCTCTCCGTGCCGGTGCTGCTTTGCCTGCTCGGCGTGGGCGTGTTGTTCACGATCTGGAGCGGCTTCAGCCAGTATCGTTCGCTGACGCACGGAATCGCCTTGATTCGCGGCAAGGTGCCCGGAATCGCCGGTGAGGGTAACGGCGTCCTTACGCATTTCCAGGCCTTGTCGGCCGCGCTGTCGGCCACGGTCGGTCTCGGCAATATCGGAGGCGTGGCCATCGCGGTCAGCCTGGGGGGGCCGGGCGCAGTATTCTGGATGTGGGTGGTGGGTCTGGTCGGCATGGCGATCAAGAGCACCGAGGTCACGCTGGCCTTGTTGTACCGCGACATGAGCAATCCCGATGAGCCCCACGGCGGAACCATGTGGGTGTGCAAAAAGGGTTTCGCCGCACTGTCGCCGAAACTGGCAGGATTCGGCGTCGTCATGGGGCTGCTGTTCACGATTCCGCTGATCGTGTTCGGGGTAACCGGTGGCAATATGTTTCAGGCCTGGAACGTGGCTGAACTGAGCCGGCTCTACTTCGGTGTTCCGACCTGGATCACCGGACTGGTGCTGGCGATATTGGTGGGCGCGGTCATTCTCGGCGGCATTCGCCGCATCGGCGCAATCGCCGGTACCGTGGTGCCGATCATGTGCGCGCTTTATGTAATCAGCGGGCTTGCGGTTCTGGTGGCCAACGCCGAGCAACTTCCGGCGATGTTCCACCTGATTTTCGTTTCGGCTTTCTCACCGGCGGAAGGCGTCGGGGCGTTTACCGGCGCCGCCTTCGGCACCACCTTCATCTTCGGCATGAAGCGTGCGCTGTTTTCCTCGGAAGCCGGGCTGGGCTCCGCGCCGATCGCGCATTCGGCAGTCAAGACCTCCGAGCCGGTCACCGAAGGCGTGGTCGCCGGTCTGGAACCCTTCATCGATACCATCGTGGTGTGCACCATCACCGCGCTGGTGATTCTGTCCAGCGGCGTTTGGTCCCGAGCGGCCACGGCCGAATGGATGGCACAGCCCACAATCGTCGAATCCTCGCCTGGCACATGGGTGCCCAGCATCACCACGCCGCCGCAGAACGGTGAGTGGACGGTGGGCGATCAGGTGTTCGTTGTGGTCGAGGTGGAACAGAAGCGCGCATCGCTGTTCGGCGATGTCGTGCCCGGGAACGACGGGCCGGAGGTTCGATGGCGGGCATTGGAATCGGAAAGCGCACCGGTCTTTGCCGAACGTGGACTGTTTTCGTACTACCCCGGCGCCACCCTGACCGCCAAGGCATTCGACAGCGCCTTTCCCGGGCTGGGGCGCTGGATGGTGACCCTGACCGTGTGGTTCTTCGCACTGTCCACGATCATCACCTGGAGCTACTACGCCGAACAGGGCGTGGTCTACCTGCTCGGCGAACGCGCGGTCACGCCCTACCGACTGCTGTGGTGCGTGCTGGTATTCGTGACCTGCCTGGGCTTCATCAAAACCGATACGCAACTCGATACGCTCAGTACCATCGCGCTGGGCTTCATGCTCGCCGTCAACCTGCCGACCATGGTGCTGCTCGGCGGCAAGGCGATGGGCGCCTACAAGGATTATTTCCGGCGCCTCAAACTCGGCACCCTCGGCCAAGACAAATGATGCACTCGGGATGAACCCCAAAGAACCGCTCGCGCACACGACGACGTCCAAGCTGGGGGTTTTGCTGGTCAACCTCGGCACGCCGGACAGCCCGACGCCGCAAGCCGTTCGGCGCTACCTCGCCGAATTTCTGAGCGACCCGCGCGTCGTCGAAATTCCCCGTGCGATCTGGCTGCCGATCCTGTACGGCTTCGTGCTGCCGTTTCGGCCCAAGCGGGTCGCTCACGCTTACGCCGCTGTCTGGCAGGCCGGCGGATCTCCCCTGCTCGTCGGCTCGCAACAACTCACTGGTGCACTTGCGGATCGCCTTAGCGCCGAACTCGGAACATCGGTGGTAACCGCTCTGGCGATGCGTTACGGCCAGCCGTCCATCGCGGCGGCGATGGATCGATTCGAGCGCGAAAACGTACGGCGCATCCTCGTATTGCCGCTGTATCCGCAATATTCCGGGTCCACGACCGCAGCGGTCATGGATGCCGTATTCGCGTCACTGATGCAGCGACGCTGGATGCCGGAACTGCGTTCGATCCACCAATACCATGACGATCCGGGCTACATCGCTGCGCTTGCGAACAGCGTGCGCGAACACTGGGAGACCAAAGGTCAGGCCGAGCGCCTGATGCTGTCGTTTCATGGCATCCCCAAGCACTACGTCACCAACGGCGACCCGTATTACTGCCAATGCCAGAAAACCGCGCGTTTGCTGATCGCCGACCTCGGCTGCGCGCGGGATCGCGTCGTGATCACATTCCAGAGCCGTTTCGGTCGTACCCCCTGGCTGGAGCCCTATACCGATGTGACGCTGAAGGCCCTGGGTGCTCAAGGCGTCTCCTCGGTTGATGTGCTGTGCCCCGGATTCGCGGTGGATTGCCTGGAAACGCTGGAAGAGATCGCCATTCGAAATCGAGACGATTTCCTGGCCGCCGGCGGACGCGAACTACGCTATATCCCCGCGCTGAACGATACACCCGGGCATGCCGACGCTCTACAGGCACTGGTCCGCTCAAATCTCGTTGGATGGTTGCCCCGCTCAGAACCCCCGCCGATCGCCACCCAGCATGAACAGATCGCGGAACTGAAGCGGACGTTCTAGCGCTGCGTCCACTCGATCAGCGCACTGGCGCCCTGGGTCGATGCGCCTCCGCTGACCGCATAGATGCGGGACATCGGAACACCTTTGGCACCGAGTGCGGCGCGCAGCAGGGCTGCCCGATTTTCGGACAGGGCGTGCACCAGTGACGCTTCATCACGAGCATCCGCGTATCCAGTCACGGTGATGCTGAGCTCGGGCTCACGTTCAAGACGCCGCGTCACAACATCCACCGTATCGGCGAGCCTGTGCATCGCTTCGCTCGGGATGTTGCTTGAGTTGCGCAGGTAGCCGTCAATCTTCATTGGCAGTACCGCCGGCGGCGGACTGTCTGAAGTCGGACCAAAATCGGCCACAGAATCACCAGGCCCTTCGTCCGTCTGGTTGTCGGGCGAGCTGGCCGCCGCTGCGGGGGCGGAACTCGAAGAACTCGCCTGGTCGGCCTGACAGCCATGCTCATCCACGCTCATGCCGGATGGCGTGGCCGGGCACCGGTCCGGGCCGTCCGGGACACCGTCTCGGTCGGAATCCGCCGCGCAGCCCTGGGCATTCACAATCGCCGCTTGCGGAGAGTACGGGCAGCGATCGGATTGATCGGCGATTCCATCCCCATCCGCATCACCGTCCAGGGCACAACCGTTCGCACCCACGAATGCGGACAGCTCGGTATACGGGCAGTCATCGAGATCATCGCAGACGCCGTCAACATCGCCGTCCACGCAGACTTCGGCGTGAACCGTGCCGTTGAACAACAAGCCGAGCAACAGCACCGGGCCGCAAAGTCTCATCAATTGTGTTCCCCCAATTCGCCAAGCCCGAGCCTTGAGAGCGGACTGCTTGTTGAGACTACCCAGCGTCACGACATTGAAGCAAGCCGCGGGCGATCAAACGTCGGCGAAAGCCGACAAAGAGAAAGCCCCCGCCGGATAAACCGGCGAGGGCTTGATGACACTACTACGGTCGGTGACCTTTACTCGGACGTCGCGCGAATCTCGGTGCGACGGTTGAGCAGGCGTCCCTTGGCCGTGTCGTTGGTGGCGATCGGCTTGGTCTCACCGTAGCTGCGCGTGGTGATCACATCGCCGCTCACACCCTTGCGGATCAGGTAATCCTTGACCGCAGTGGCACGACGCACACCCAGCGCCTGGTTGTACTCGTTGGTGCCAATCGAGTCGGTGTGACCTTCAACCTCGATACGCACACCCGGGTTCTTCTGGACCATGGTGTTGATCTCGGCCGCCGTCTTGTCGAGGGTCACTCGAGCGTAGTCGGTCAGGTCGAAGCGATCGAACCCGAAGTTCACATCCTCGAACTTGCGGTCGACCTTGGTCGCCAGCGGGCAACCGCTGGAATCCACCGGCGTACCTGCCGGAGTGGCCGGGCACTTGTCGAGGTAATCGGGCACGCCGTCGCCGTCCGTATCGATCGGGCAACCCTTGGCATCGACGCGAACGCCGCGAGGAGTGCCGGGGCACTGGTCGCGATCGTCGAGCACGCCATCACCATCCGAATCGGTGACTGGGGCGGTCATCGTGTCGTCGGCTTCCGCGACTTCGGCCTTGCCGATCGGGATCGCGATACCCAGGCGCAGCTGCGGCTCCTGGAAATCGTCAAAGCCCGAGAACTTGGCGTCGGTATAGCGGTAGGCGACATCGCCGCGCAGGGTGAAGTACTTGAAGGCGCTCATGAAGCCGAGGCCGGCCTGATAGAACGGCTGGCGAGTGTCGGCGTCACCAGCCGGCGTTTCCAGGTCGGTCCATGCCGTACCCAGACCGAACTTGAAGTACGGCGAGAAACTCGGCTTGCGCGAATAGAAGTAAAGAGCATTGGCTTCAACGCCCCACTCTTCCCAGCGATTCGGATCGGAATTTCCGCCCATGGGAAAAGCCTGATAGAACAGACCGGCTTCCAGGCCCCAGTACTCGGTCAGCGCCGAACCCAGACCGATATACCCACCCCAAGCATCATCCGCATTGCGCTCGGAATCGGCGAAGGTATAGGTGAGACTCTCCGTGAAATAGGGGCGCATCTCCTTGTACTCTTCGGCGAATGCCGATGAGCTGAAAATACATGCAGCTCCCAATAGCGCTAAAACGCTGGACGCCCGCATAACGACTCTCCCAAAAGACTGAATTCTGTCTTGCTTATTCTTCACCGCTTCCACCGAGGGATGGAAATCAGCGCCGGACACGTCAGCATCTGCAAAATGCTGCCGTGCAACAGTTTGGCCGCGCCCTGTTCAGAAATCAATGGGCGTCCCGCCAAATATGAACAAATCTACAACATCGCCGCTAGACTAGCGACCCCGCAATTCCGTCCACTCATCAAAGAGTTCCACCACAGTGGCTTATCTTTTCGATTATCTGACGTTTCTGGCCAAGGCTGCGACTTTGGTGCTTGCCGTGGTCTTCATCGTCAGCGGCATTGTCGGCGCGGTCCGACAGGCCAAAGCATCGACCTCGACATTGTACGTGCAGAGTCTGAACGAACGCTTTCGCGATCATGCGGACGTACTCTACGAATCAATGCTGGCGCCGGCTCAGCTGAAACGCCACCACCGCGATCGTCGACGCGAGGAGAAGCGCGAGCAAAAGTCCCTAAAGCTGGGCGGCAGCAAAGCGCGCAGCCGGATATTCGTGCTCGATTTCGATGGCGACCTCGAGGCCTCCGCGGTTGAGCATCTGCGCGAGGAGATCAGCGCGGTGCTGCAGGTCGCCGAACCCGAGGACGAGATACTGGTCCGTCTCGAAAGCGAAGGCGGACTGGTGCATGGCTATGGTCTCGCCGCGTCCCAGCTGGCGCGAATTCGCGGTCGTGGCCTGCGCCTCACGGTCGCCGTCGACAAAGTCGCGGCGAGCGGCGGCTATTTGATGGCCTGCGTCGCCGACCGGATCATCGCGGCGCCGTTCGCGATTCTGGGCTCGATCGGCGTGGTCGCCCAATTGCCCAATTTCCATCGCCTGCTCGACGAGCACAAGGTCGACTTCGAACTGCATACGGCCGGTCAGCACAAGCGCACGTTAACCTTGTTCGGGGAAAATACCGACGAGGCGCGCGCCAAGTTCCGGGAGGAACTGGACGAAACGCATGCGCTGTTCAAGTCGTTCGTCACCGAACACCGGCCGCAACTTGCGATCGACGCGGTCGCGACCGGAGAACACTGGTTCGGCACGCGCGCGCTGGAGCTGAAGCTGGTCGATGAGATCAAGACCAGCGACGACTATCTGCTGGGCCGGTTCAGCGAACACGATCTGTACTCGGTTCGCTACCATCGGCCGAAACGTCTGCCGGAACGGCTGCAGAGCGCATGGAGCCGGCTGGCACGTGGCGCGCTGGGCCGCTGGAATCCATTGCGCTGACCCGGCAGTTCGACCATCACTGAGGAGGATTCGATGAAACTCACCAGTCAAAGCTTTTTCGACGGCGGCGCCATTCCGGGCCGTTGCGCGTTCGCGGTCATTGACGCGGTCGAGCACCTAAAGCTGTCACAGAACCTCAATCCCGAATTGAGCTGGACGCAGGTGCCTGACGGCACGCGCAGTTTCGCGCTGTTAGGTATCGACCATGACGCACCAAGCCAGCCCGACGACGTGAACCAGGAGGGTCGGTCCGTTCCGGCGGACCTGCCGCGCGTCGAGTTTGTCCACTGGGCGATGATCGACATCCCGGCCGACACCTGTGGCATCGCCGAGGGCGCCTGCAGCGAGGGCGTCACACCCAAGGGCAAGCAGACACCGGTCGGACCGGACGGCAGCCGCCAGGGCCTCAACGACTACACGTCCTGGTTCGATGGCGATGCCGATATGGCAGGTCGCTACAAGGGTTACGACGGTCCCTGCCCGCCCTGGAACGACGAACGCCCTCACCACTACCATTTCGAACTGCTCGCACTCGACGTGGCGACCCTTCCGGTGGAAGGCGAATTCACTGCCGCCGATGTTCGCGCGGCCGCGGACGGGCATGTTCTGGGCTCGGCGAAGATCGTCGGCCTCTATACGCTGAATCCCGCCGTTCGCATAAGCTGATCGGCGGCGCGGCAGGAACCTCCGACCGTCGACAAAGGTCATACGGCGGGAGTCTTCGTGGACTATGGGCATGAATGCCCTTGCGACGATCGTCAGGATTCAAGGAATCGAGATGAACTTATTGCGTTACAGCCTGGTCGCGGTGCTGGCCGCAGCGGTCACCGTGTTGCTGCGGTCCGGTCCGGATTTCAGTCCGGTCGCCGTCGCCGACGCGTCTCCGGTGGTGCAGACCGAAGTGCCGACCCTGGCGCCGATGATCAAGCAGGTGCTGCCGGCCGTGGTCAACGTCTCCATCGTGCCCAAGTACGAGCAGATGCAGAATCCGCTGTTGCAGGATCCGTTCTTCCGCCGCTTTTTTGGTGTGCCGGAGCAGCAACAGCAGCCGCGCAGCGCGCAGCCGCAGCCAGTGGGTTCGGGCGTGATCGTCGATGCCCGCAAAGGCTATGTGCTGACCAACCACCACGTCATCGAGCAGGCCGACAAGGTGGAAGTCACCCTGGCGGACGAACGCACCTTCAAGGCCAAGGTCATCGGCAGTGACGCCGATACCGACATCGCCGTGCTCCAGCTGGAGGACCCGGAGAAACTGTCGGCGCTTCCGGTCGCGGATTCGGACAAACTCGAAGTCGGCGACTTCGTCGTCGCCATCGGCAACCCCTTCGGCCTGCGCCAAACAGTCACCTCGGGCATCGTCAGTGCGCTGGGGCGCGCCACCAGCACCGAGGGCCTGCAGGACTTCATTCAGACGGACGCAGCGATCAACCCCGGCAACTCGGGCGGTGCACTGGTCAACCTGCGCGGTGAACTGGTCGGCATCAACAGTCAGATCCTGTCGCGCAGCGGCGGCAACATCGGCATCGGCTTCGCCATCCCGACCAATCTGGCCAAGAGCATCATGGACCAGCTGATCGAGTTCGGTGACATCAAGCGCGGATTCATCGGCATCACCGGCCAACCCTTGAGTCCGGAGCTGGCGCGTGCCTTCGGCCTGGATGGTCGCCACGGCGCCGTGGTGACTCAGGTGCTGCCCGACTCCCCGGCCGACAAGGCCGGGCTCAAGACCGAGGACGTGATCGTTGCGGTCGACGGACAGGAAGTCCGAAACATGTTGATGCTGAAGAATGCGATCGGCCTCAAACGGGTGGGCGACACGGTGACGGTGACGCTCATTCGCGACGGCAAGGAGCGCAAGGAACGCATCAAGATCGGCGACAGCACCGAGAGCGGCGCGCCGGGCGAAGCGCCCAGCGACCTGCTGGACGGCGCGACCTTCGGCCCGATTCCCGACGACCACCCGCTGGCGGGCCAGGTCGAGGGCGTGATGATTCGCAGCATCGACGCCGGCTCGGCGGCTGCCTATGCCGGCTTGCGCCCCGGAGACGTGATCGACAGCGTCAATCGTCGAAACGTTACCGACATGGCGAGTTTCAGCAAGGCGGTCAAAGACCAGAAGGAGCTGCTGTTGCTGGTCCGGCGCGGACCGGCCTCCATGTACATCGTATTGCGCTAGGCTCCAGACCCTCGTCCGTCCAGGTTCTCCAACGAACACTGCAAGCGGCGACTGAAAAGGTCTTCACGGAAGCCCGATGGGCGGCGTTATACTGGCGCCGCCCATTCGCTTTTCCCGGATCAAGACCGATGCTCGACCACGAGCTCGCGCAACTCGAGGACCGCCTCCAGCGACTCCTGGCCGCCTATCGCCAGGCCCGCCTCGAGCGTCGCCGTGCGCTGCAGGAGCGCGACCGGCTGCTCGCGATGAATGCCGAGTTACGCAAACGCGTTGAAGGCATCGTCGAACGAATCAAATCGCTCGAACTGGAGCAGGACGGATGAGTGGCCCCGCCTCCCTGACAGTCACTGTGAGAATCATGGGGCGCGAATACAGCGTGGCCTGCCCACAGGAAGAGCACGAGGCGCTCATCGCCTCCGCCGAGTTCCTCAACGAGCGCATGAACGCGATCCGCAAACGCGGCAAGGCACTTGGCGTGGAAAGGATTGCCGTGATGGCGGCGCTGAATATCGCCCGCGAATTGCTTGAGCACCAGGGCGTCGAGCCCATCGCTCCCGGCGCCAACGCGAAGACGATCGAACGACTCAGCCAACTGTGTCTGGACATCGACAGCACCCTGGCTTCCACGGATTGAAGGGCCAAGCGTCCGATTCTGGCGCCGGTCTTCGGCACCCGATGTTCAACTGATTGGCTCTGAACCTTTATTCCCCGAGCCGACACGGGGATAATGGCGGGGTGTCTCCTGCGGTGTTCGATGTCTGTTTGGAACCCCTTGAGCCTATTTACCTGACCCGGGAACCAGATCCGCGTTTGGCGTGCAGGCCCGTCTTGTAACGGGAAGCCCGATAGCGTGGTGAGGTGCCCACTTGAGACTTTGTCTCAAGGTCGATAACGGATGACGGCACAGGCGGGAGACACCTTGATTTCACAAGCCGACGCGAAGCAGCCATTGCGTCGGCTTTTTCGTGCGCAGCGCAAGGCCATTCCACGCGCCCAACGCCTCTATGACGCAGCCCGCGCCGCCCGTCGCGCCGATGCGTTTCTGCTCAGACACGGCGCACGCTGCGTTGCCGTCTATCTGCCTCACGGCAGCGAACTCGATACCTGGCCGCTGATCGGCAAGCTGCAACGCCGCGGCATTAAGGTCTTGGTGCCCAAGCTGACGCCCGTTGCGGGACGCATGAACTTCGTGCGCCTCGGCAAAACCCATCACACCGTTCGACATGCCGCGAATCGCTACGGCATCGCCGAACCGAAGCGGCAACGGCGGATCGCAGCGCGCGTGATTGATGTGGTCCTGGTTCCGCTGCTGGCGGTGGACAAGCGTGGATTCCGCCTCGGTGCCGGTGGCGGCTACTATGATCGATGGTTCGCGAGCCACGCGGCTGGGCGGCGCCCTCTGCGCCTCGGGTACGCCCATCTCGAACAGCTGTCGGACCAGCCATTGCCGCATCAGGCCTGGGACATTCGGCTGCACGGCCTGATTACACCAGCTGGCATCCGCCGATTCCGGAACCGCTGAGCCGTACGGCGCGGCAACCGCCCCATGGGATCATGCCAAGTTCACGCCAACTGTGGGCGCTTTGCACCAGTTTCCCGACAATCGTCCGACATGCGACACTCCCTTCGCCCCCTACAAGGAATTTGACCGCATGCGCTTGTTTTCGTCGGCCTGGCCAGTGATTTCGACCACGGTATGCCTCAGCCTGAGCGCCTGTGGTCCCACGGTGCAGTCCTTCGTGATGCCGGATTTCGAGACGGTCCGCTACGAAGAACTCAAGCACCCCGCACGCTTGGTCCCGGTGCATGTCGAGGCGAACTACGAAAGCAACGGAAAATCCGACGAGGGCAGTTCGCGCCAGCTCAAGGCCGACGTCGAAAACGTGTTGCGTCACAGCAAGGTGATGCTGCCGACGACCGACCCCGCCGTGAAGGCGAGCATCACGGTCACCGCCGAGAATTCCTACGACCCCAAACAGGCCCGAGCAGCCGGAATCAAGGCCGGCATGACCATGGGCTACGACGGCCAGCAGGTCATCGACCGTTACAAGTTCACCGTGGTCTATCGCGATGAATCCGGCGAAGATCGCCTCGGCCGCTACGATCACGAGTTCCACACCGCGATCGGCAAGGTCACACCGCCCGAACGCGCCGCCCTGGTCGAGCCGGGACGCGCCTTCTATACCGTGGTGCAGGATGTGATACTCAAGTTCCTCTACGACCTGCAGGCAGTCGACAATGTCGACGTGCCGATCATGTTCGTGCCGGACAGCGACAAGAAGCTCTGATGGCCTACTGGTTGATGAAATCGGAGCCTGACAGCTTCGGTATCGACGATCTGAAGAAGCGCCCAAAGCAGACCGAGCCCTGGGACGGGGTGCGCAACTATCAGGCACGCAACTTCATGCGTGACCGGATGAAGCCTGGGGACGGCGTCCTTTTCTACCATTCCAACTGCGCCGCACCCGGTATCTATGGACTGGCCGAAATAGCGAGCAACGCCTATCCCGATCCGACGCAGTTCGATTCTAAGCACCATCATTACGACGCCGGCGCAAAGCCGGAGGAACCGCGCTGGCTGCTGGTGGATGTCCGCTACCAGCGCCATCTCAAGCGCCCGATACTGCTGTCCGAGCTCCGCGAGCACGCCGACGAACTGGTTGGCTTCAAGTTGATCGCGAAAGGCAACCGGCTCTCGATCCTGCCGGTCGCACCGGAGCATTGGCGGCGGATCATGGCGCTTGAGTGAGGCGTGAGGCGTGAGGCGTGAGGCGTGAGGCGTGAGGCGTGAGGCGTGAGGCGAAAAGGCTGTTGTCGCGCACCTGATGCCGTCAAGCGGTGCCCAGAAACAGCTCGTAACCCGGATTCTCCGATTCCTCCCACCAGGGGTAGCCGATTTCGTCGAGCACACGGCGGTTTTCGGCACGTTCACGTCGCGGCACCTGCAGACCAACGAGAACCCGCCCATGCGCGGCGCCGTGGTTGCGGTAGTGAAACAGTGAGATGTTCCACTGGTCACCCAGTCGGCTCAGGAAGTTGAGCAAGGCGCCTGGCCGCTCCGGGAATTCGATACGAAACAGGCGCTCATCACTCAGACCCGGAGCGCGCCCGCCGACCATGTAGCGGATGTGGACCTTCGCGATCTCGTCACCGGACAGATCGACGACCGCGTAACCCGAGGCACGCAGGCCTTCAAGCACTTGGGCCGCTTCGTCGCGTCCTCCGGCCAGTTTCACGCCGACGAACACATGCGCGCCCTGGGCATCCGCATAGCGATAGTTGAACTCGCTGATGTTGTGGCGGCCCAGCTCCCGGCAGAAGCGCCGAAAGCTGCCTGGACGCTCGGGGATCGTAACGGCCAACAGCGCCTCATTGGCATCGCCCAGCTCCGCACGCTCCGCGATATGCCGGAGCCGATCGAAATTGACATTGGCACCGCTGACGATCGCGCACAGGGTCTGGTCGCGCACGCCGTGCTGTACCACCCAGCGCTTGATGCCGGCAATGCCCAGTGCACCTGCGGGTTCGGGAACCGCGCGCCTTTCATTGAACATGTCGCGGATCGCCGCGCAGATCTCGTCGATCTCGACCGTGATCACTTCATCGACAAAATGGCGCGCCAGGCGAAAATTCTCCTTGCCGATCTGACGCACCGCCACACCGTCGGCGAACAGGCCCACCTGTGGCAAGCTCACGCGACGACCGGCCTTCATCGCCGCAGCCAGACAGTTCGAATCGCTCGGCTCGACGCCGATAATCCTCACTTCGGGCCGTACCGCCTTGAGGTACGCGGCCACGCCGGCAATCAGACCGCCGCCGCCCACCGGCACGAACACGGCATCGATCGGGCCCGGATGCTGGGCGACGATTTCGCGCGCCACCGTGCCCTGCCCGGCAATGATCTCCGGATCGTCATACGGAGGGATGTAGCTGAGTCCCTTGGCGGCACAGAGTGCCGCGGCATGCTCGGCGGCATCGTCATAGGCATCACCGTGCAGCACCGCGCGTGCCCCCAGGGACCGTACCGAATCCACCTTGATCTGCGGCGTGGTCCGCGGCATCACGATCCATGCGGGTATTCCCAGACGCTGGGCGGCCAGCGCCACGCCTTGCGCGTGGTTGCCGGCCGAAGCGCAGATCACGCCACGGCGGCGCTCAGCATCCGACAGCCGGACGATGCGGTTATAGGCACCGCGCAACTTGAAGGAATAGACCGGCTGCGCGTCCTCGCGTTTGAGCAGAACACGGTTGCCCATCCGCGCGGACAACCGCGGCGCCTCATCCAGCGGACTGCGGATCGCCACGTCATAGACCCGTGCGTTGTCGATGCGCGCGCGATAGTCGTGCAGCAGCCGCGCGCGTTCGCGCGCGGTGCGTCCTGCAATTTCGTTCACCTGGCTATCCGGTTGAAAGTGGCGCCGTCCGCGCCGCCGCGTCGCCATCGGAGTGGCAGCGGCTTTGCAGGCAGCCCAGTATTATAGGCGGCTGAACTCAGCAACCGGCTCGAACGAGCTTTCCAGGAACATGACAGAGACGATTGCCTTCATCGGCGGCGGCAACATGGCTGCGAGCCTGATCGGCGGACTGGTCGCTTCCGGCCACGAGCCTGGAGCGATTGCGGTCGTTGATACCGATCGGGCCAAGGCGGACGCGCTGGGTCGACAGTACGGCATCAGCAATGCGAACAGCGCGACCGAGGCCGTGCGTGACGCGCAGGCCGTGGTACTCGCCATCAAGCCGCAGGCGCTCCAAACCGCCGTGCACGGGCTCAGCTTCCCCAGCGGCAGCGCCGTGATCTCGATCGCAGCAGGTATCCGCATCGACAGTCTGCGCCGTTGGCTCGGCCCGCAAGTCCAAATCGTACGCAGCATGCCGAACACGCCAGCGCTCTACCGCGCCGGCATGAGTGGCCTGTATGCGCCGCCGGAGACGCAAGTCTCGGCCCGCGAAGCCGCGCAATACGTGCTCGGCGCCGTCGGCGAGACCTGCTGGGTGGAAACCGAGCCGATGCTCGACGCACTCACCGCCGTGTCCGGCTCCGGCCCAGCCTACGTGTTCCAGTTGTGCGAAATGATGTGCAATGCCGGCATCGCGCTGGGCCTGCCGGCAGACACGGCGCGCCAGCTGGCCACGCACACCATCGCCGGCGCCGCGCGCATGCTCAGCGACAGCGACGAGGATGCCGAAGCGCTGCGCCTCAAGGTCACCTCCAAGGGTGGCACCACGGCGGCGGCCATCGAATCGCTGGAGAACGGCGGCGTCCGCAAGCTCTACAATGCCGCGCTCGAATGCGCAGCCCGCCGCGCCGCGGAACTGGGTGACGAACTGGACCGCAGCTGAAAGGAATGTCATGTCCGCGAATGTGAACAACGCGTTTTATTTTTTGGTCAACACGCTGCTGCAGCTGTACCTGATGGTGATGATCCTGAGGATTCTGCTGCAGCTGGTCCGTGCGGACTTCTACAACCCGGTATGCCAGGTGATCTGGAAGGTCACGCAGCCGCTGGTCGATCTGCCGGGGCGCGTACTGCCGCGCTACCGCAATATCGACGTAGCGGGAATTCTCGTCACCTATGTCTGCACGGTGATCTACATCTACGTGATCTTCGCGATCCTCGGCCTGGGCGTGCCGCTGATTCAGGCGCTGTGGTTCGCCGTGCTGAAAATGGCATGGCTGACGTTGCAGATCTATACCTTTTCGCTGCTGATCCAGGCCGTGCTGTCCTGGGTCGGCCCGGGCTACAACAATCCGGCTGGCAGCATTCTGTGGAGCCTCAACGAGCCATTGTTGCGCCCCGTGCGCCGCGTGATTCCACCAATCTCCGGGCTCGACCTGTCTCCGCTGGTGGTCATCCTGCTGCTCCAGGTGCTCGCCCGCCTGATCGGCGTTCCGGGGATTCTGCGCTGAAGTGAACGATTCGTCCCCCGAGCCGGAGGAATTCGGCGGCCTCGGCATCGTCGTACCGCAGCGCATCACGCTGGATGCGCCACTGTTGCTGGACTGCGGCCGCACCCTGGCGCAGCACGAGCTGATGGTGGAAACCTATGGCCGGCTCAATGCCGACCGTAGCAACGCCATTCTGATCTGCCACGCACTGTCCGGTGACCATCATGCCGCCGGCTTCCATGCTGCCGGCGACCGCAAGCCGGGCTGGTGGGACAACTGCATCGGGCCGGGGCGGCCGATCGATACCGATCGCTTCTTCGTGGTGTGCCTCAACAACCTTGGCGGCTGTCGCGGCTCCACCGGGCCGGGAACCATCAATCCGGACTCCGGCAAGCACTGGGGGCCAGACTTCCCCATCGTCACCGTTCGCGACTGGGTGCGCTCCCAGGCCTTGCTGGCCGATCATCTGGGCATCCGGCAATGGGCGGCCGGCATTGGCGGCAGCCTGGGTGGCATGCAGATCATGCAGTGGGCGATCGATCTGCCGGAACGCATCCGGCACGCCATCGTCATCGCTGCGGCGCCCAAGCTTTCGGCGCAGAACATTGCCTTCAATGAAATCGCGCGTCAGGCCATCCTGTCAGACCCGGACTTTCACGACGGCCACTTTTACGAGCACGGCACGGTGCCTTCGCGCGGGCTCAAGCTGGCGCGCATGCTCGGGCACATCACCTACCTCTCCGACGAGGCGATGCGCGCCAAATTCGGACGGGTGCTGCGCGGTGGCCACATGCAGTTCAACTACGAAGTCGAGTTCGAGGTCGAAAGCTATCTTCGTTATCAGGGCCAGCAGTTCGTGGATCGCTTCGATGCGAACACCTACCTGCTGATGACCAAGGCTCTGGACTATTTCGACCCGGCCCGCGACTACGGTGATGATCTGGTGGCCGCGCTGTCGCATGCCAGCGCCCGCTTCTTCGTCCTGGCGTTCGAGGCAGACTGGCGCTTCTCGCCGGAACGCTCGCGCGAAATCGTGCAGGCCCTGGTCGCGGCCGGCAAGAACGTCAGCTATGCCCTGATCGAATCGCAACTGGGACACGACGACTTCCTGATGCCCTTGCCGGAGTATCACCAGCTGTTGCGCGCCTACCTGAACCGTGTGGCGCTCGAGGTCGGCGCATGATCGCGCTGCGCCCGGAACTGCGGATCATCGCCGAATGGATCGAGCCCGGCGCCCGTGTGCTCGACCTCGGCTGCGGCGACGGTGCGCTGCTTGCGCACCTGATGCAGAGCCGCGACGTCTCGGGCTACGGCCTGGAGATCGATCCGGCCAACGTGCTGCGCTGTATCGAAAATGGCGTCAATGTCATCGAAGCCGACATCGACGCCGGCCTCGAGGAGTTCGGAGACCAATCGTTCGACTACGTGGTCATGTCGCAGGCGCTACAGGCCCTGCAGCATCCCGATCTCGCCATCCGGGAAATCCTCAGGGTCGGCCAGGTCGGCGTGCTGACGTTTCCCAACTTCGGCCACTGGCGTGCACGAACCCAGCTCGTACGCGGACGCATGCCGATGACGCCGGCCCTGCCGAGCCGCTGGTACTCCACTGAAAACATCCACCTGTGCACGGTCAACGACTTCGAAGCCCTGTGCCACGAGCAGGCCTGGTCGATATTGCGACGCAATTTCACCGGGCCGGCGCAGCGCCAGGGCTGGCTTTCGAGATCCATCCCCAACCTATTCGCCGAAAGCGCGCTGTACATGCTCAAGGGCGCCATACCCGCCGCGGCGTAATGTCCTCGCGCGCCCTCAGCTGACTCCGGCACTACGCAACACGAGCTTGACAACCAGCGCCAGCACGATCACAAACACGATAGTCATCACCACGCCGAGAATCACGAAGTTGATGGCTTTACCATGCTTGAAATCGCGTTCGCGGTTGCGTCGGCTCTGGACGCCGAAGAAGGCCGCGAGCACGCTCAGAAGCTGATCGAACAGCCCCGGCGACGACCGGTCAACGGAATGCATGAGGTACCCCCGGCTCAGTATTCGGCGAGCAGCTTGCGCGACGAGCGGAACTCAGCCTTCATCATCATGCGCAAGGTGTCACCGATCATTTTTTCCAGCTTGGCGCCGATCATCGGCACGCTCACATTGACGTGCCAATGCATCTCCACCTGTACGCCCTCGGCAGACTCGCTGAACTCGATATCCGACCCGATCTTGGCGGGCGCGTTGCGGACTTCCTGCCGCATGTTGGCCTGACCGGTGGAGAAATCCCATTGCTCGTACTGGGTGATGACAATCTCGTCGCCCACGAATTTCTGCGCAATCGGTGGCAAGGACTTCCCCAGCGGAGCCGAGTAGCGCACCGTCACCTTGACCACCTCCCCGATGACCTCGTGCTCCAGCACCTCGGCGGTCTGCAGTCGCATGTCCTTGTATTTACGCTCAAAAAAGGTCTTGTCCTGCAGCATTCGAAAGAAGCGCTCGCGATTGCCGCCGAGCTGCAAGGATTCGTCGAAGTTCAGCATTGAAGTGTGTTCCCCATGTTGTGTCTGTTTGCCGGGTCATTGTCGCTGGCCGCTGCCCGCTGCCCGCCGCGGATTGTGCCAGCTCTCATGCAAAGAAAAGGCCGCCGGCATGAGCTGCCGGCGGCCTTGGTCCCGCGAAAGACTACTTCGACGAGTTCTTCTGCACCGATGACGCGGTGAAGTGGTTCTTGCTGAAGTTGACCTCGAAGTCGTACGGCTCGTCCTCGTTGAAGGCCGCCGTCACGAAATAGACACCGGAGTCGAAGTGGTAGATCACCTCCGGCACGGTGCCGGCCGACTGCACATTCGGTGCGACCGTCAGGTGTCCTTCCTGGAACTGCCACAGCTCATCGCGCTGGTCGTAGTTGTCGACGGCAACGATATTCCAGCTGTCCTCGTCGATGTAGAACACGCGCTTCTTGATCTTGTGGCGCAGGCCCGGCTTGTTGTTGGCTTCCACCACCCAGACGCGATGCAGCTCATAGCGCGGCAGGTCCTGGTTGATGTGGTTCGGTGTCGCGATCTCCTTATAGGTGACCTTGTCGCCGGCGATCTTGTTGTCGTTGTAAGGAATGTACATTTCCTTCTTGCCGAGCAACTTCCAGTCGTAGTAGTCGAGAATGCCGTTGAACATGTCGACCTGATCGTAGAACTGATAACCCTCGGTGCCCTCGTAGGGATTGTCGCAGCACACCGCCGGTGCGCGGCGAATGCGGCGGAATCCGGGGTTGTACAGCCAGGCAGAGCGGCCTTCGTTGCCGGTGCCGGTCTTGTCGTGCACCAGAATGTACTGACCCGCGAGTCGCGGCGGCGCCACCGTCTCGGACAGGTAATACAGATACGGCGTCCCGTCCTTCAGTTCCTGCGGATTCTCCATGCTGGCATAGGCGAACTGCACGTCCTCGATCAGCTTGGTGAGCTGCATCGGCTGATTCGGGCGCACGATCATCTGATTGTTGTAGCGCCGCACGCCTTCGCCGCGCCATTTGAGCTTGTGGTTCCAGATCGGCTCGGCGCCGGATTTCGGGATCGGGAACGGGAACCCGAGCGTTGCGCCCTGCGGGCGGTCCGGCGCAACCAGCTCCGCAGTCGTCGCATTCTTCTGAGTCGCATCGTAGATCTCATCGGGGAAGGCGACAAAACGGTAGGACGGATACACGTTCATCTTGTAATCGTCATAGCGCCCCAACAGCTCCTTGTGTCCCTCGGTGAGCTTATCGGCGTACTTGGCCATATTGGCCTTGGTGATCGTGAACGTCGGCTTCTCACCGTCGATATCGTCGTTATGCGGATACTCGCCACTGAGATCGCCGTCCTGCTCGCCCGGCGTCCATTCTGGAATCGTGCCGTCCTTGTTGCCGGCCTTCTCGGCCCCGATCGGCGTCAGCTCCTTGCCTAGGCGTGCTGCTTCCTGCGCCGACACGGCCGCCAGGGCCGGCCCCGCAGCAAACAGAGTCGCAGCGAATCCAAGGGAACCTGCAATGAGTGTGGTCTTCATAAACCCTCCTCCGGGTTTCTGAGCATTTGAAATTTAGGGTCGGGCGATCCTATCGGACCAATGCAGGTCGCGCCAACTTAAAGTAAGAAATTGCCTACACACTTGATTCAGCAGGGATTCAGGCGAGACCGGCGGTTCAGAGCCGCGCCAGCAATCGTTCACGCGCCGACACTTCGGCACCGAGCGTGGCCGCCATGATGAAAGCACCCGCCAGGCGGCGGTGCAGGAACACGATTTCACGTGGAGGCACTCTGAAGTACCGCGACAGGGCGTTGCGACTGGCGCGGGTGGTAACGCGCTTGAGCAGATCGCTCTCGGCCCAACGATAAGCTCCCTGGGCATTGAACCATTGCTGGCCATCGCCGGCGTCATGGGGCTCCCGGAACGGCTCCACGATCAACTCGCACAAATCGACGAAGGCGGATACCACGTTCTGCGGAAACGCATCGTCCATCAGGCCGATCGCCCTGGCGCCATCGATGACACGTGCCGCATCACGCGCCAGCGCTCCGGCGACGATGCTGCGATAGCCGTCGACAAAGCCGCGCCCGAAAACGCGCGTGGCACCGAAATCCAGCAATACGATGCGTGGGTGTCCGGCTTCCTGGCGAATCCGGTAATTGCCGAAATGGGGGTCGGTCTGGACCATTCCCCAGTCGAAGAATTCGATCAGGAACAGATCCAGGAAGTTCAGGGCCAGCTCGTTTCGCACCGACTGCGGTAGCGACTGCACGGCCTTGGCGCGAGCACCCTCGCCCGGCTCGAAACTGGTGGCCAGCACCTGATCGCTGCAGAACTCGCGGTAGATCTTGGGCACGACGTAGCGCTCGTCATCGGCCAGCCGTTCACCGAAATCCTCGGTGAAACGCCGTTCGGCGACGTAGTCGACCTCGCGGTGCAGCATCTCGCGCACTTCGGCAAAGATCGAGTTGAGATCGAGGCCACGCGGTGCCAGGCGTGTCATGCCGATCACGCGCGACAAGGTGTTGACGTCGCTTTCGATCGCATCGCCCACGCCGGGGTACTGAATCTTCAGCACCAGTTCGGCACCATCCGAGCGGCGCCGGGCTCGATGAGCCTGCCCCAGTGAAGCGGCGGCCAAGGGACGCTCGTCGACCTCAAGCTCTGCGAGGCGCTGCTTGCCGAGGCCACGCTCCAGTACGGGCGCCACCACTGGCCAGGCGACTGCCGGGGTGTCGTCCTGCAGGCTGGACAGCACATCCACGGCTTCGGGTGGCAGGAAATACTGTCCGTACAGCGACAGCATCTGCCCAGCCTTCATGATGCTGCCCTTGAGCTGGCCGAGTTCGTCGGCCAGCACCTGCGCTTCGCGGGCATAAAAAATTCGATCCGCGTCCACGCGCCCGTCGGCATCGCGAAACAGGTTCGAGAAGGAATGCGCGGCGATTTTCGCGCCCGTGCCGAAACCCAGGCGCGCCATGCGCAAATTGCGCTCGAACGGGCGGGTGGTGAGCTTCGTCATGCTAGGCTTACGACGCTTTTCATCTCCGTCCATAGACGTCCGTCAAATCCCCTGCTGGAGGGCCAATGGCGAGCCTGCCGGATCTGCTGCTCGCGGACCATCACCGCGAAGAACTCATCAACGATTGCACTCAACTGGTCGAGCGTTTCGTCTCGAAGCGATCCGGCCTCAAAGGCTTGGCGTACAAGGCGGCGCTTTCGACCGCCAATTCCGCGAAGCCGAATTTCCTGCGCAACGCCATGCGCAAGCTGATTCCGGAATTCGCGGTAGCGCTCGATCCACTGTATCAGGAGTTCAGCCAGAGTAGCGCCGGCGATTTTAGCGTCTATCTGCAGAAGCATTCCGAACGCGCGATCCCGGCGATGCTCGGCGTCGCCGACGCGCGCGTCGCCCGCACCGATCACAAGTCGCTGCAGGCGCTCTACAACAAGCTGCGCAAGGGCGTGGAGTCGGACATGCACGCGATCTTTCCGGACCTTTCGCGTGTGTTGACCACCTATCTCGGTTGAAGCATCGTTTCGTGGAGGCTAATTTTAGTCGCTCAGCAGCTCCTCGGGCTTGACGTCCAGCGCGATCGACAGCCGCTGAATCACGTCCAGCGTCACATTGCGCCGGGCGCGCTCGATATCGCTGATATAAGTTTGGTGAAGGCCGCACTCCTCTGCCAACGCTTCCTGCGTGAGTCCCAGGCTGATACGCGTCCGGCGGAGATTCCTTGCCAGAGTTTCTCGCAACACTGCCCGCTATGTCCTTGAAGATACTGAGGCTCATAGGGTTTCCTCTAGCGGTCCCGAAAGCTATAGACCAAAAGTTATATTTCCCGATGGTGTCCGTAGACAAATCAAATCAACGCACTCCACTTGAACTCAACTTCGTGCACAGCCGGCACAGTTCGGCCGACTAACGGTTTATTTTACAAAGTGTTGGACGCCACTTACGAAGCGCTCGCAATTGAGACTCAGTGAACATAGCGGCCTCGCACGGCCGAGGGCAGAAAGTCTCTGGCACCGATACCGGGCACGTCGAATTGCGCTTCGGGATCGTCGACTCGTAGCCGGTTGACGAAATAGCGCCCGTCCTTGAGGTCGTAGGTCACTACCGGCGCACAGTCCGCCGCGCGAATCCCGGGGTGATAGTTCAGGTGACCCTCCTGGAAACGCCACAACCGTCCCTCGCGGTCGTAATTCTCGACCAACACCACGTTCCAGCTGTCCTCGTCCACATAGAACACACGGCGTCCGAAACTGTGCCGGGTGCCCTCGCGCGCGGTGGCCTCGACCACCCAGACACGGTGCAGTTCGTAGCGCAGGACTTCCGATGGCAGATGGCCCGGCTTGAGCAGAGTCCTGGGGTCGTAGTCGCCCTCCGCCAGCTTGTGGTTGTTGTACGGGAGGTACAGCTCGCGTTTGCCGGCAAGCTTCCACACATAACGATCGAACGGGCCGTTGTACATGTCCAGCATGTCCACGAAATACAGGCCCTCGGAACCCGGAAACGCTTGGTCGTAGCCGACCGGCGGCAGGCGGAACAGGCGCGGCACGCCGGGCGGTTGTACCCACAGCGCGCGCGGCGACCGCTCCGCATTGGCGGTTTCGTGCACCAAAGCCAGAAAGTCGTCACCGCTGCCGGTAAACCAAGTGAGGTAGTACAGCAGCACATTGTCCTGCTGCAGATCCGACGGCGCGTCCAGATTGGCGTATCGGGCCAGCAGGCGCTCGTGTTGCTTGATGCGGCTGCTGGTGGCGCCATTCGCCTGCACCACCACCTGGGTGGTGCGCCGCTCCATGGAATTGCCGCGCCAACGCAGGCGGTGATTCCACATCACCTCAACGCCCGTTTGTGGATGGATGAACGGAAAGCCCAGGCGCGCGCCGGTCAAGGTATCCGCACCCACGAGCTTCGCGCGTTCCAGGTTGTCGGCGCTGGCGATTTCGATCGCCTGCGGATACACGACGCTGCGCTGGCTGGCATGAACCGGCATCGCAAAATCGGGGTAGGCCTCGAACATCGCGCGATAGCCCGGAGCCAGCTTGTCGGCATAACGCGCCTGATTCGCGGCATTGATCGTGAATTCGGGCACGCGCTCGCTGACCGACACTGTTTTTCCGGTCCAGGGCGGGATCGTGCCATCAGCGTTGCCCCGGCTGTCGGCGCCGACCGGCGTCAACCCATCGCCGGACCTGCCTGTAGCGGTCGGTGTCACATCAAGGCGTCGTTCCTCGAAGCCTCCACCGAGACGTGCCTGCAGATTGTCGGGCGCACCCCGTTGCTGAGCCGGTCGTTCCACGGCGGCACGCATCGCCTGCTCACGCGCACGGCCTGACTGCAGATAGTCGCTCCAGGACCTCGACAGTTTCTGCTGCGCGGCGTCGCCGCGCGGACCACTGCTCAGTGCGGCCAACGCACCGTCTATATCGGCCTGCTGATAGCGCGCCATCGCCAGCGAGAAATGTACGTCCGCGCCATCGTCACCGGCGGCGATGGCGCGTTCAAAAGCCCGCTCGGCCTCGGCGTAGCGCTCCTGATCCATGTGGATCTGCGCCAGCTGCACCAGCAGTTGCGGATCGGTTCGATCCTGCAAGGAGGCCTCGATCGCAGTGCTCGCGAGCTGCGCTTCGCGCGCGGCGAGCCAGAGCTGGGCCAGCAGATGCCGCCGCTCAGCCGACGATGGCACGGTGCCGTCTTCGATCCAACGACGCAGCAATGAAGCCGCCTGAAACGGTGCCCCGATACGGGCCGTCAGGCGCAGCAACTGCATGCGCTGTTCCGGTTCACTGAGCATGCCCTGCCGCGCAGCCAGTTCCAGCAGAGCCTGGGCGCGCGTATCGCGCTTTGCCTTGAGCTGCCAGGCTGCCGCGTCGAGCCAGGACTGGTCCTGTTGCGGAGCGCGACGCAGCACCCGCAATGCGAGATCGGCCGCCGCGGCGTCATCACCCAGCCCGGCATGGACCGCCAGCAGGGCGCGCAGCCAGGACAGGTCCACGGCGGCGCCGGCCGCCTCCACCGCCGAGCGCAGCAGGGGCAAGGCTTCGGTGTAGCGCCGTTTACGCGCATAGGCGGCGCCAAGGGCGGCGCGCTGCGCGGGCGACATCGTACGACCGGATCGCCGCATCGGCTCCAGGCTGCCGATCACGGCGTCAGGGTCGCCACTGGCGCTGCGCAGCCCGGCGAGGTCCTCACGCATCGCCTGTGCGGCTACGCCCGACAGCGCGCCCGTCGCCAGGGCCTGATCGAGATAGTCCGCCGCCTGCCTGTAGCGCCCTGCCGCAGCCTCACGTGCAGCCAGCTCGCGCAGCAGCAGGGCGCGTGGGTACGGCTCCCGCGTTTTCTTCAACAACACCGCCGGATCCTGCTGACCGATTTCGGGCGGCGTCTGCGGCAACTCGCGCACTTCACTGCGGTACTGATCGGCGAAGGCATTCGATGTACCCAACAGCAGGGCCACAGCCAGCAGCGTCGCCGGGCGCGCAAAGCGCGCGTACTGAACTCGGTGGCGGGGCCGAACGGCAAGCTGGATCATGGCCGGCGGCTCAGCGCGGATAGTTGTAGGCACAGTCGGCCGGATCCATCTCGACCCGCTGCTTCACTTCACGCGCATTGTCGTGCGAGGCGTAGATCCAGTTGGAGACGCTTTCGACCGCAGCGGCTTCATAGACCCCGCGCGGGTCGGCGTCGACGATGCGCACATCACGCACCCGGCCGTTTGGCATCACCGTGAACACGACCTCGACCCAACCCTGAATCTTGCGCTTGCAAGCCCAGTCCGGCATTTGCGGACGTGCGGTTGAAAGCGGCACCAAGGGCTTTCCGCTGAAGCCCTGACCCTGTCCGTACCCGCCGCCGCCCGAGCCGGTGCCGTTACCGCCGCCGGCAACAAAACCGGCGAAGCTGCCGCTGCCCAGCGTCGGTCCGCCGGACAGACTCGCCGGCATCGCCACATCGATCTCGCTGGGCGTCACGGCCGCGGCCGCAGGCAAGGGAATCTCCGGACGGGCCAGCGCGGCCGGTGCCGGCGGCGGCGGCGGTGGCGGCGCCTGCGCCAGCGCCTGCTGCGTCTGTTGCGGCCGTTCGGGCGGCGGCGCCGTGACGATCTCGGCGGCACGGCGCGCCTCGTCCAGCGGCGCTTCGGGTGGCGCGATCATCGCCTGCATCAGCCAGAACAGCACCAGGACCACCAGCAGCGCGATGCACAGGGCGCCGCCGACGCGCGGCGTCGCCATCATGGCGTTCGCTGCGCGGACACCGCGACGTTACGAACGCCGGCCAGTCTGGCCTGGTCCATGGCTTCGACCAGCAAGCCGGCACGCGCGTCCCGGTCCGCCTGCACCACCACGCTGGCGTCCGGATCCTTGCCGCGCAGGGTTTCGATGGCGGCACGCAGTCCGCGGATGTCGACGCGCTGACCGTCGATCCAGATCTCACCGTTCGGAGCGATCGCCACCAGAATGTTCACGCGCTCCTGCTTTTGCGCGGTCTGCGCACTGGGCCGGTTGATCTCGATGCCGGCCTCGCGGATGAAGGTGGTGGTCACAATGAAGAAGATCAGCATGATGAACACCACGTCCAGCATCGGCGTGAGGTCGATGCCGTTGTCCTCGAGAGGGCTGTCGTGGCGTTTGATCTTCATTCGCCGCCTCCCGCTTCCAGCAGTTCGCCGAAGCGCTCCGATTCGCCGCGCACACGCGCGTTGAGGCGGTACATCGGCAACAGGCCCGAAATGCCGACGATCATGCCGGCCATCGTCGGCACGGTGGCGCGCGACACGCCGGCCGCCATCGCCTGGGCGTCGCCGGTGCCGGTCAGCGCCATCACATCGAACACCTCGATCATGCCGGTCACGGTGCCGAGCAGACCGAGCATCGGACAGGCCGCGATCAGCGTGCGGATCAGTGGCAGCGTCGCCGACATCGATTGCGATGCCCGGCCGATCATCGCCGCGCGCACTCGCCGTGAAACCCAGTCCCGCCGATCCGGTCGCTGTTGCCATAGCGAGCTGGCGTGTGCACGTGCCTGTGGGTAGGCGCGCAAGAACCACAGCCAGCGTTCGACGATCAGAGTCCACATGAGCACGCCGGCGAACAGCACGGTCCACAGCACCCATCCGCCGGCATCGAGAAAATCGGCGACGGAACGGGCCGGTGCCAGCCATTCAAACATTGGACGCACCGGAGCGCCCATCCAGCCGCCGCGCCAACGCCAGGGCGGACTGCTCGTCCAGAATCTGCACGATCGCGCGCGAACGCGTCTGCAGCAGGCTGTTGAGGAACAGCAGGGGGATCGCCACCACCAGGCCCAGCACGGTCGTGACCAGAGCCTGCGAGATGCCGCCCGCCATTAATTTGGGGTCATTGGTTCCGAACACGGTGATCGCCTGGAACGTGAGTATCATCCCGGTCACCGTGCCCAACAGCCCCAGCAAGGGCGCCACGGCCACGAACAGGCGCAACAAACCCTGAAACCGCTCGAGTCGCGGTGCTTCGCGCACCACTGCCTCGGACAGTTTGAGTTCCAGCAGCTCCGGATCGTCGCCATCGGCTTCGTCCACGGCAAGCAGTACGCGCCCCAGGGGATTGCCGGCGTCCGGTTGCTCGATTCGCGCAAGCTGGCCCTGCACCCGAACCGCGCCGCGCGTCAGCCAAGCCGACTGCAGCACCGCAAGCAACAGACCGACCGCGCCGATCGTCAATATCAGATAGCCGACCGCGCCCCCCTGCCCCAGCCGCTCGATCAGGCGGGGCTTTTCGGACTCGATCTTCAGCAGCTCGCCGCGCGTAGGATCGATCAGAATGGCGGTGGACGCGCCCGCGGGGGCCTCCACGAAATCGTCGATCAGCCCGCGCAAACCCAGCGCCGGCTGACGCGGCAGCAACTGCAAGGCACCGTCGTCGCCACGCACCAGATAGCCGGCTTCGGTGAATGCCGTGAAGGGCCCGACCCGCGTCACCCGCTGTTGGCTGCGTTCGCCATCGGTAGCCACCACCGCGGCCTCGAAACCATCCACTTCACCCTGCGCCCGCAGTTCGCGCAGGAACCACAGCTGAAAGGCCTCGATCTGGGCCAGTCGCGGCAGGCGCCGCCCGTCCGCCAAGGTGCCGAGCAGGGAGTCGCCCTGCGGGAACTGCGCACTGACCAGCGAACCCTGCGCCTGCTGGCGCAGCTCCCCGGCCGCGGAACGCAGTGTCGAATAGACCTGACCGAGCTCGCCGACGCCGTCGTCCAGCGTCTTGCGCACGGCCAGCAATTCGGCCTGCTGCGCGTCATAGTGCGATTTGGCGGCCGCCGCCTTTTTCTTTGCATTGGCCAGCTTGACCTCAGCCTCACGCATCAGCGCCTCACGCTGCTGCTTTTGCTCGACGAACCGCGCCTCGCGCTCGCGGTTGAGCGTGGCGCTGTCCTGCGCCGATTCACGCAGTTCCTGCAGCAAGGCATCGAAATCCGCGTCCGGCGCCTGAGCGAACAGCGCACTGCAAAAGCCCGTCAGGCACAAAACCGTCAGTGCGCGGCACATCACGCCGGTCATTGGGCCGCTCCCGGTGCCGCCAGCGGCAGCACCAGCATCGAGGCGGCGGCGGTCTCACGTGCGATGCGCAGACCCTGGCGGATGTCGGGCTCGAACCGGTCCGGCAGTACGTGCCATGCCTGCTGCCGTGCGTCCCAGGCGCCGACCTCGGCGCCGTCGAGCTGGCGATAGAACAGGCCCACACGGCCCACGCGCAGAATGTCGACGACCGCGCCATCCTCGCCCAGCGCCGCGCGCTCGGCGCCGAGCCCGCGGCCGTACTCGTACTCGACCTGATAGGCGTCTATCAGACGTGAGAAATTTTCGGCCGTGGTCGTCGCCGGGTCGGCGAAGCTGCGGCGCAGATTGTCGACGCGTTCCTGGCGTTCGCCCTGCAGGAACGGCAGATCCTCGTCGACGAAGCGTTCCAGCCCGTCCAACATGCGCAGCATCAGCGGCAGAATCTCGCGCTCCGTCACCTGCAGTTCGTCGAGTTGCGAGCGCAAGGACGCCATTTCCTCGGACTGCGTGCCCAACAGCTGGTCGAGTTGCCCGGCGTAGGCGTCCAGCTGCTGGCTTTGCCAAAGTGCGGCGCGGTAGCGCTGCAGCGCCTCACGCGTCGCGTCGTCCAACTGGTTGATCCGCGTCTGCGAACGGACATTGTCGCGCTGACGCTGCATCGTCGAATCCAGCGCCTGGTCCACTTGCGCGGCGCTGTCCTGCGCCGCGGCCGTTCCTGTCCCGACAATGATCAGAACGCCCGCCAGAATCGCGGCGCGCCCGCTGCGTAATCTCCTCATGATGGAGGCGTACCCACAATAGAAAGTCTGTAGCAGAGCGCTCGAAAACGCGCTGGTACAGGCTTTCTGCAAGGCAATCTATCATAGGGTCGAAGCGTTTCGACTCGTCCGAAATACGCAGTCCGGAGTATGCAAATGGCGCAACAGCACAGCCCCGCCTTCGTCGCCCTGGTCGAACAGGCGCGCACAAGAATCCGCGAGATTCCGGCGGTCGAACTCGCCGCTGCGCTGCAGGCTGCACCGGGCGCCCAGTTGATCGACGTGCGCGAGCGCAGCGAGTACGACGACGGCCACGTGCGTGGTGCGCGCTGGCTCGGCAAGGGCATCATCGAACGCGACATCGAAACCGTCGTACCCGACCCCGACACGCCGCTGTACCTGTATTGCGGCGGCGGCTACCGCTCGGCGCTGGCGGCCGACAACCTGTCACGCATGGGCTATTCCAAGGTCGTGTCGGTGGAGGGCGGCTGGCGGGTGCTTGAAACGCTGATGCCCGTCGAATCATGACCGTTCTCGGACGCCGAAACCAAGAACGGAGCCCAAGCAGGCCCCGTTCTTCATCACGCTGGCCGAAGCCTCACTCGCTCGGCAAGGTCACCAAGGGCTGCAGGTTGGCACGCACGTCGCGCGCGTCGAAAGCCTGAGGATTATCGGCCGGCTTCTCGCCGCTGAATACCTGAATGTTGGCGCCGGCCTCGTAGCTCGTGATCGGATACGAATCACCGCTGCTGACCGCGACCGACGGATACCAGTAGTAATGGCCGAAGCCGCTATACCCAGTGAAGCTCTGGCGGTAGCGCGTATCGGTCTCGGTGGAATTGTCGACCAGCACGAAGTAGTCGTTGCCGGACTGCAGCGTCAGCTCCGCGGCGCGGTACAGCAGATAGTTTTCAACGGTATCGCGCGGCGTCGAGGAATTGCCGCTGAAGCTGATGCGGTAACGGTTCGACTCCAGTTTCTGATCCGAATAGCCGTAGCCGTTGCGCAGCGGCTGGTACGGAGTCGTGGTGGTGCAGGCGGAAATCGTGATGGCACTCAGCAACAGGGCGCCGATGGTGTAGAGCTTGTTCATTGAACGACCTTGGGTTCCGTGTCTTGTCTGAAATGGGTATACGAACAAACGGCGCCCGCGGATGCCGAGCGCCAGAATCTGAACGGATTATGGACCATAGGAAATGGTCAGAATCTCGAATTCAGCCTCTCCAGCGGGTAACGCAACAGTGACGATCTCGCCGACACGTCGTTTCAGCAGGGCGCGCGCCAAGGGCGAATCGATGCTGATACGCCCTTCCGCAGCGTCCGTTTCGTCGGGGCCGACGATCCTGTAGCGTCGTGTGACACCCTCCTCGTCCGCAAGTTCGACACAGGCACCGAAAAAGATGCACTGCGGATCGCCGGGAATCGCCTCGGCGACTTTCAATATCGGCAATCGCTGCTGCAGATAGTGCACACGGCGGTCGATCTCGCGCAGTTCCTTCTTGCGGTAGTGGTATTCGGCGTTTTCGGAGCGATCACCTTCGGCGGCCGCCGCGGCCAGGGCGCGCACCACCTCGGGGCGACGTCCTCGCCAGAGCTGATCGTACTCGGCCTTGAGCCTGGCATAGCCCTGGGCCGTGATGTACGGCGTCTTGCGCTCTCCCGACGGCGGACGCCAGCGACTCATTGCGGCAGGGTCGGAAGGTCGTCAGGCACGAAGAAGTCCGGCATCAGCTGGGACTCGGCCGTTCCCGGCACCGCGAGATACTTCGAGAAGTCGCGCACACCGGCCTCCGACAGTACGAGGTCGTCGATACAGAAATTGCCGGTGAACTCGGATGCCGGCTTGTTGAGGATCACATGGGCCGCGTCGGCGATGATCTCCGGCTTGCGCGACAGCCGCATCAGCGCCTCACCGCCGATCAGCTTGATCGCCGCGGTGGCGATCGCAGTACGCGGCCACAGTGAATTGGCCGCAATGCCCATGGACCGAAGTTCCTGGCCCCAGGCCAGGGTGCACAGGCTCATGCCATATTTCGCGGTGGAATATGCGACGTGCGGGGCAAACCATTTCACACTCATGTCCAGAGGCGGCGACAGCGACAGAATGTGCGGATTGTCGGACTTTCGCAGGTGCGGGATGCAGCTGCGCCCGACCAGATAGGTGCCGCGTGCGTTGATCTGGTTCATCAGGTCATAGCGCTTCATGTCGGTCTGCATCGTGCCGGTCAGCGAGATGGCGCTGGCGTTGTTGATGCAGGCGTCGATGCCGCCGAAGGTCTCCACGGTCTTGGCGATCGCGGCGAGCACCTGATCCTCCTCACGAATGTCGCAGACCAGGGGCAGCGCGCGTCCACCGGCTTTCTCAATGGCCTCGGCGGCCGAATAGATCGTGCCTTCGAGCTTGGGGTGGGGCTCCGCGGTCTTCGCCGCGATCGCGACATTGGCGCCATCGGCCGCCGCGCGAACGGCGATCGCCAAACCAATACCACGCGATCCACCGGTGATGAACAGGGTCTTTCCTTTGAGACTCATGGCCTTGCACTCCTCGATCTGGATTTTCGAAATTCTCACGCACACCGCGCGTTTCGGTCGATTCGCGGTACGCGGCGGCGCCTCTGCCATCGACCATCCTAGCCCGCGCACCGCGGGCACGCCCCACTCCGCCGGGCACCCCGGCCTACCCGCACCGCCTGATCGATTTCAATCGATCATCGCCGTGGCCTGGGCCAGCCGCTCGGCCTGAATCGCCGCGAGGTTGCGGAATATCGTGGCAGCGATGCGCGGGTGGCGCCGACGCAGGCGCTCCAGGTCCTGGGAGTCGAAGCGCAGCAGGCGCGCATCGCTCACCGTGTCGACGTTGGCGGTGCGTCGCTGGCCGAAATAACCGGCCTCGCCGATCGTGGCGCCGCGCTGCAGGCTCGACAGCGCGCGGTGCTCACTGCCGCGCTGCACCCAGACCTCCAGCTGGCCTTCGATCACCACGTAGATATCGCGGGAACGCTCACCGGCATGAATCACGCGCGTACCGGCCGGCACCCGCTGCACCTTGGACAGCAAGGCGAACAGTTTGGCCTGTCTGTCGCTGAGACCGGCCAACAGCGGGATCGTGTACTGCGGCGAGCTGCCCAGATCGACACGCAGCACGTCCCAGAAGCTGACGACGCGAAACATCGAGCCCAGAGCCGGCGTCAGGCTCAGATCGATCAGCCAGGCCACGGCCAGCGTCATCGCCGCCAGCACGCCGAACTGCGTCTGCGTCTGCAGTTCACCGCTGCCGAAGGCGAGAAAACTGAGACACAGGGCCAGGGTGGTCAACGTGATCGGTCGCAACACCGTGGCCAGCGCGGATTCCACCGCACCGCGTTCGTCCGCGGTTTCGCGCGCCCGGGCGTTGAAGCGCGCCAGAAAATGAATGGTGTCGTCGACCGCGATGCCCAGAACGATGCAGGCCACCAGACTGTTGGTCGGGGACAGCGGAATGTCCAACAGGCCCAGCGCGCCGAAGTAGACGGCCACGGGCACGAGGTTCGGCAGCATTGCCAAGAGGCCGGCGCGCAGCGACATGAACAGCGCCGAAAGCACGACGAAGATCGCCAGGAAGGCGATGATCAAGGACTGTCTTTGCCCGCTGACGATATCGTCCACCGCACGCGTCGCAAGCACCGCGCGGCCGGTCACCTCGCCTTGCAGCAGCGGCGGCAGATGCGCCATTTCCGACTCGATGCGCGTCACCAGTTCGCGGACGGCGGCGGCATCCTCAACCCGGCTGCGCAGACTGATCAGCGCCGTGGAGAATCCGGCGTTGAGCGTGCGTCGCACCACGTCTCCCCCACCCAGCAGCAACAGCTGCTTGCTCGCGGCCGCACTGCCCGGCACGACAAAGGCGTCTGGATCATTACCGTTGACGGCCTGATGCATCAGCTTCAGCGGATCGAGGTAGGAGCTGACCGAACCGACCTCAGGCTGCGCGCGCAGCCACTGCGCGAAGCGATCCAGGGCCCGCGCCACGGCCGGGTCCACAAGACTGCCGTCGATGCCGGTCTCGATCAGGATCGACAAGCGGGTTGCGCCGCCGAAGGCGGCGTTGACGGTCTCGTAGTCCTGCCGAACCTGCGAACCTGGCGAGAAGGTCTTGATGTATTCGGCTCCGGCGTCGAGATGGCGTGTGGACCAGAATCCGCAGACCGCGATGATCAGGGCCAGCCCCAGCAACAGCGCCCGGCGACGCAGCGCGAATCGCGCCAACGTCGGCGCCACGCGCCTCGCCAAGCGGTCCCCCGGCGGTTCACTGAAGCGGGTCCCGCAGCCGACCAGTCGCAACACGGCCGGCAGAAAGCCAAGCGTCATCAGGGCCAGCACGGCGGTGCCGAATGCGGCCAGCAGCGCGAACTCGCGGACTGCCGGCATCGGCGACAGCATCAGCGCCAGCACGCTGGCGATGGTGGTCACCGCATTCATCAACAAGGGCACCGCAGCACGATTGAGTGTGCGCAGGTGCGCCTGCAAAGGCGGATGCCCGTCGCGGCGGGCGCGCAGATAGTCCGACAACAGATGTACCGAGTACGACAGACCCAGCGCCACCACCAGCGGTGGTGCGATTGCGGTGACCAGATTGATCGGAATGCTGGCTGCGCCGGCCAGCGCCATCATCCACCACAGGGCCAAACCGATCGTCAGCGCACTGGCCAGCGCCACGCGCAAACTGCGGAACGCGATCAGCAGCAAGGCCGCCACGATGACGAACACCGCCGGCACGGTTCGGGTCATCGTGCGCAGCAGCGCGCTGGTGGTGGCCGCCGCCACCGCGACACTGCCGGTCACGGCAACCGGCACGACCTCATTGCCGGCAGCCTGAGCGACCGCGGCGCGGATCCGCGCGTCGAAATGTTCCTTTCGATAAGCTGCTTCATCGACCTGCTGCAGACTGAGCAGGAACGCGGCGGTGTTGCCATCCGCCGACACCAGCGAACCGCGATACAGCGGATTGGCCTCGAACTGCCCTTGCAGCGCGGCGATTCGCGAGGGATCCAGCGCGGCCTGCTGTGTGAAGCTGCCGGTCTGAATGTCATCATCATCGGCCAACCAGTTCGGTGCGCTGGCCAGTGACTGCACCTCGCGCACGCCATCCAGCGCCATCAGGGCGCGGTGGATTCGCGTCACGGTCTGCAAATGCTCGACCGTGAACACTGGCGCGAGCTTCACCGCCACCACCACACCGTCGGTGTCGCCGAACAGGGCTTCGACACGCTTCAGTGCGCCGCGCTCGCCGTCGCGCCCGCTCAGCAGCCGTTCCGGCGACGGGTCCACATGGATGCGGGAAACACCGTCCACCGAGATCACCGCCAGACCCGCGAACGCGCTCAGCAACAGTGTCGCCGCCACGGTCGCGGCCGGCAGCCGCGCCAACAGCCGCGACAGTGCCCTCAGCAACTACGGTCCCTCATAGAACGTCTTGGGCATGAAGTAGCGATTCGACAGGGCATCGCCGCTGCTCACCTCCTGCACTTCCAGCGTCGTGTGCGTCTCCTGCTTGAGGTTGCGCATTTGGGCAAACTCGGCATACCAGTGCGTGTCGAACTGTCGCAGGCGCTCGGGAGCCGCCTCGTAGCGTTTGCCCACCGCCCCGTTCTCGAAAAATTCGATGCGCAGCGCAACGCAGGTCTCGCGGTCGACCGCCACCCGAATGCGGTCGAAACGCGTGTCGTGCTGCTCCCGCGGGTCGAAGGCAATCCAGTCCACCGCGCGCCGCCCGATCTCGCCGGCATCCTCCAGCACCGCGCTGCCGGCGTCGAAGGCACGATGAATCTGGCCGATATCGCCGTAGCTGAAGTCGGTGGCGAACAGGCTGCCGTCGAGGCTGGCACCTGTCACGCGACGCACACGGTTGAGCGCCGGCACGTAGACGTACATCTCCTGCCCCTGTTCGCGCTCGCGCACCAGATAGGCCGATCCCGCGACGTCCGGCGGCGCATCCAACCTCAGCATCAGACGCAGCTGTGCCGGATCTTCGCGCATCGCGAACAGGCGCCCCATCATTTCGCGCGAACCGCCGGCCCGATCAAAGGCCGTCAGCTTCACGTTCTGGATACGTATGCTCGACGGCACATTGGCGCGCACACAGTCCCGAATCGAATCCAGGTCCACAGCCGCCGCCGGCCCGATCCACAGAAGCCAAGCCGCCGCCAACAACCAACCGCACATTCGACGAGCGCCCGACCCCTTGGCCAATTCCCAGCGTGCAGACATCAGGTCTTGCGCGGCGAGCGCGGACCCATCAGCAGCCAGATGATGAAACCCAGCAGCGGCAACAGCAGAATCACCACGATCCAGATCGCCTTCTTGAGCGTATCGGAACGGCTCTGGACAACGTTGAGGATCGCCCAGATATCCAGCACCAGCAGGATGGTGCCCCAAAGGCCGGGGTATTCGAACGACATGCCTGATTTCTCCCTGTAATCGTCCCGACGGACGCTTGCGCTGGCGCATCCTAGCCCGAATTTCGCCCCTGCCCCAGTCTGCGGCGGCGGCCGCATTGCGCCCGGGCCGTTGCCCCGCCACGCGAACGGCATCGGCATGACGCACCGCACAAACCGAGCGCCGGCAGCGTAATATCGCGCCGCCATTTCGCGGAGTAGGCTGACTTGAACGAAACGAATCGCCCCCATGTGGTCATTGTCGGCGCCGGCTTCGGCGGGCTTTCGGCGGCACGCGCACTGGCGAAGGCGCCGGTCGACATCACCATCGTCGATCGCCGCAATTTCCACCTGTTCCAGCCCTTGCTGTACCAGGTCGCCACCGCCGAACTGAACCCCTCGGACGTGGCATGGCCGATTCGCGGTGTGCTGAGCGATCAGAAAAATGCCTGCGTTCTGCTCGGCGAGGTGCAGGACGTGGATCGCGATCGGCAACAGGTACAGCTCAAGGATGGACGTAGCCTGCGCTACGACTGGCTGGTGCTGGCCACGGGAGCCACCCACAATTATTTCGGTCATGACGAATGGGCGCCCACGGCGCCGGGGCTCAAGCGCATCGACGATGCCACGCTGATCCGGCGACGGCTGCTGATGGCCTTCGAGCGCGCCGAGAACTCGCAGGACGAGGCCGAACGCCAGGCATTGATGACCTTCTGCGTGATCGGCGCCGGCCCCACCGGTGTGGAAATGGCGGGCGCAATCGCCGAACTGGCGAAGCATGCGCTGGTGTCCGACTTTCAATCGATCAACCCGCGCGACGCACGCGTCGTGCTGCTCGAAGGTGGCCCGCGCGTACTGCCGCCGTTTCCGGAGTCCCTGTCGACATTCACCCAGCGTTCGCTCGAAAAGATGGGCGTGGAAGTGATGCTCAACGCCCTGGTCACCCACTGCGACGCACGCGGTGTGGATGTCGGCGACGTTCACGTGGAGGCGCGAACCGTGATCTGGGCGGCCGGCGTGGCCGCCTCGCCCGCCGCCCGCTGGCTCGGCAGCGCAGCCGACCGCGCCGGGCGTGCCCTGGTCGAACCCGATCTCAGCATCAAGGATCTGCCCACGGTCTTCGTCATCGGTGACACCGCAGCGATGAAGTCCGCGGACGGAAAGCCGGTGCCCGGCATCGCACCGGCCGCGAAACAGGCTGGCCAGCACGTCGCCAAGGTGATCCGCGCTGCCGTCAGCGGCAAGCCGCATCCGGGCGCCTTCCGCTACCGTCACTACGGCAACCTGGCAACCATCGGCCGCAACTCCGCCGTGATCGATTTCGGCCGCATCCGCATGAAGGGCACGCTCGCCTGGCTGCTGTGGTGCGTTGCCCACATCTACTTCCTGATCGGTGCGCGCAATCGCATGCTGGTCGCCTACGAATGGTCGATCAACTACTTGACTCACAACCGCGGCGCGCGTCTGATCGTGGGTTCCGACGCAAACACGGAGCAACGTGCCCCCTGACGATCCCCGCGACGAGCGCAGCCCGCCGCGACCCGACATCACCCTGCCCGGCCTGAATCCGCAGAACCGCTTCGTCACACTGGGCGAGGACTATTTCTCGCGGGTCGAACCGGAGCCACTGCCGGACGCCAGACTGCTGCATGTCAATCGGGACCTGGCGGCGGAACTCGGGCTGAGCCCCGATTCGCTGGACAGCCCCGAATTTCTGGCGCTGATGTCCGGCAATGCGCGCTTGTCCGGCGGCTGCGAAATCGCCACGGTCTACGCCGGGCACCAGTTCGGCGTATTCGTACCGCAGCTCGGAGACGGCCGCGCGATTCTGCTGGCCCAGGTTCAGGATACCCAGGGGCGCTGGCAGGATATTCAGCTCAAGGGCGCCGGACCCACACCCTACTCACGTTTTGCCGACGGGCGCGCGGTGCTGCGATCCAGCATCCGCGAATACCTCGCCGGCAGCGCGCTGCATCATCTGGGCATCCCCAGCACCCGTGCGCTCAGCCTGGTCGGCTCCAGCCTGCCGCTGCGACGCGAGACCATCGAATCCGCCGCCGTGATCAGCCGCATCGCGTCCAGCCACGTGCGCTTCGGACAATTCGAGTTCTTCTACTACCAAGGTCGCCACGAGGCACTGGCGCCGCTCGCCGATCAGGTGATCGAACAGCATTTTCCGGAACTGCTCGAACACCCGCAGCGCCACGCCGCCTGGCTGCGCATCGTTGTGGAACGCAGTGCGCGGCTGATGGCGCAGTGGCAGACCGTGGGCTTCTGTCATGGCGTGATGAACACCGACAACTTCTCGGTGCTCGGCCTCACCCTGGACTACGGTCCATATGGCTTTCTGGACGCCTTCGACGCCCACCACATCTGCAATCACACGGATGAGGGCGGCCGTTACGCCTACGATCGCCAGCCGGAAGTCGCGCACTGGAACTGTTCACGCCTGCTGCAGGCCTGCCTGCCCTTGCTGCATGAGGTTCCCGAACAAGCCGTGGAGATCGCGCAGGCGATACTCGATGCTTTCCCGCCGACCTATACCGAGGCGGTGACACGGCGCTGGCGCGCCAAACTGGGTCTGGTCGCCGAAGAAAGCGACGATCCCGAGCTGATCAACCGCCTGCTGACGATCATGCACCGCTCGCGCGCCGACTTCACACGCAGTTTCCGCATGCTCTCGGAACTCGAAAGCGCCACCGATGCGGCACCGCGGCTGCGCGACTACGTTGGCGATCTCGAAGCCTTCGACGCCTGGCTGGGCGACTATCGCGCGCGCTTGCGGCGCGAGCATTCGGACGATGCGCAGCGCCGGCAGAACATGAACGCCGTCAACCCGAAATACGTGTTACGCAACTGGATGGCGCAAGGCGCGATCGAACAGGCGCAGCAAGGCGACGCCACCGAAATCGATCGCCTGATGCGTCTGCTGGCGCGACCCTATGACGAACAGCCGGACATGGAGCGCTACTTCGCCGAACCGCCGGCCTGGGCGCAGCACATCGAGGTGAGCTGCTCGTCCTGAAGCGAGATTCGTGCGCGCAATCACGCCGAGGGCCGTGCGACCACCAGCGCCACGCCGAGCATCGCCAGCAGAGTCCCCAGTATCTGTCGACGCCCGATCCTCTCTCGCAGGAAGATCACGGCCAGGACCAGGATGAAGACCGCCGCCAGCTCGTTGAGCACCGCGGCCACCGACATGTCCGTGTACTTGTACCCGGCCAGCCAGAAGATCATCGCCAGGTAGGTTCCACACACGGCCCCGGCTACGATCACCGGCCAGCGCCGCACGCCGCGATAGGTCTGCCACAGTGAACGCCATTGGCGACGCCAGGCCACCAGCAGCAGCATGCCCAGCAAGCCGGCCGCGGTGCGCAGGAACACGATCCACAGGAAGTCATGCTGCACCAGCAAGGGCTTCGCCAGAACGATGCCCAGCGCCATCATGAACACCGAGGCTGCGGCCAGCGTGAAGCCCAGCACCAGGGTCGAACGCGCGATGCTGATGCCCTTGCCGACATAGCTGACCAGCAGGATGCCGCCGAGCACCAGCGCCACGCCGCCGACCTGCCACCAGTAAAGGCGCTCGCCGAGAAACATCACCGACAGCAGGATCACGCACGGCGAGTACAAGGTCTGCGCCACGCCCATGCGGCTCGCGCCCAGCAGGTTGAGTGCGCGGAAGTACAGGGTGTCGCCCACCGCGATACCCAGCACGCCCGAGGCCACCGTCAGCCCGATGTCGACCGGGCCGAGGTGCGGCAGCTGGGCACCCGCGAGCAGCCACACGGTCACCGCCAGCAGCACGGTCGCGAGCAGGTTCTTGACCAGGTTCAGTTCGAACGGCGGCAACTGCTCGCCGGAGCGCTTGAACAGAATCACCGCCACCGCCCAGGCGAAGGCGCTGGCCAGTGCGTAGCTCTCGCCAATTCCGAAATCCATGCAAACTCGTGGGGCTGTCCGACAAAGCGCAAGTTTACGTAAAGCGGCGAGCACTCAGGCTTGCACTGCGCCTGTCGGCACGTTATCAGTAAGTCCGGATATGGGGAGAGTGCGATGCAGCCGAGAATCCTGGTCGGTGAACAGCAGTGCGACGAGCTGCTCGAATGGCTGGACGCGCACTGCGTGAGCCTGTCGATGGGCGCTCCGCTGCACTTGCTGCGCGAACGCTGGCGGCGCACCGAACAGGACGATCAGCGTTTGGCCGATCTGCTCGCGCTGTTGATTCAGGAGCAATGGGTGGAATTGGCGCCCGGGCTGACGCCGCCGCATCTGCGTCTGAGTCCGGATGGCTACCGTCGGCTGCTCTCCGCGACCCGCTTTTCGACCAGTGCGCCTCCCGCGATCGACACCGAAGCGGCGCCGGTGGCCGAGCCCGACATCCGCCCCACCGTGTTCATTGGCCGCGGGCTGGCCTTGAGCGAAATCGCGCTCCGCAACCAGGTGCTGTCGATCTTCCGCGATCTCAAGCTCAAGAAGGGTGAACTGCTGATCGGCGTCACGGTGTCGCGTTACTGGCAGGAAACCGGGCTGCGCGCCGGCGACCTGCGGACCGCATTCGATGTCCTGCTGCGCGACGAATACGTACGCCACCGCATTCGCGGGATGGATGTTTACTGGGAGCTCGGCGAAGGCGGTGCCGAGTTCATCCGCGGCCCGCTGACCCCGGCGCGACTCCTGGAATGTGCGCCGGAAATCACTCAGCCGGGGCCGCACGTTCCTGATTCGGAACTGCGCGACCTGATTTCCGGCGCATTCGAAGGCCCGGAGCGTTTCGCTGGAAGCCGGATCGGCTACTCGGCACTGAAAAGCCGCTGGCACGGCACCGGGCTCGATGACAACGCGCTGCTGCACGCTCTGGATCTGGCCTACAAGGCAGGAATCGTCCGGTTCCACGGCGCCGATGAGCACTTCGACATCGAGCTGACCGAAAGCGGTGTCGGGCGCATGCCGGAGCAGCGCAGCGTGCTTTCCAAGCTCAGCCGCAAGCTCGGCTGGGGACGCTGAGCGGAACTCGTATCCCTCAAACTGAGGCTCCGCGTGGCATCGGCGGCGCAACAGCGCTAATCTGCGCACCCTTTTTTGTTCCGGAAGGCCGCTATTGCGGACGTTGGCTGCTCGAACCGGGTGATTCACCCAGACCGGGCAGCGTGTTCGGCAAGCCGCCCGGATCGATACCGCAGAAGATGTCGCCATGACCCAAGCTCCGCTTTCACCGCTACGCCATCGCCTCGCCGGCCAACGACTGTCCGGCGCGGACATCATCGTCCAGGTACTGGAAGACGAGGGCGTCGACGCGGTATTCGGCTATTCCGGCGGCGCGATTCTGCCCACCTACGACGCAATCTTTCGCTACAACCAGCTGCACGACGAGCGCATGCCGCTGATCGTGCCGGCCAACGAACAGGGTGCCGGCTTCATGGCATCCGGCTACGCACGCGCTTCCGGCAAGGTCGGCGTGGCACTGGTCACCTCCGGCCCCGGCGCCACCAATTGCGTGACCCCGGTGCGCGACTGCATGGCCGATTCGATCCCGATCGTGGTGATCTGCGGCCAGGTGCCGACGTCCGCGATCGGCACGGATGCGTTCCAGGAAGCACCCGTCACCAACATCATGGGGGCCTGCGCCAAGCATGTGTTTCTGGTCACGGACCCGAGCCAGCTCGAAGCGACGGTACGCACCGCGTTCGAGATCGCCCGTTCGGGCCGCCCGGGGCCGGTCGTGGTCGACGTGCCCAAGGATGTGCAGAACTGGATCGGACCCTACTCCGGTGAAGGCGTGCTGCCGGTGCCGGGCTTTCGCGCACGTCTGCGAGCCCTCGAAGCCTCGCAGGTTCCGGACACCAAGTGCGCCAGCTTCTTCGATTTGCTGTCGCGCGCCGAACGGCCCCTGCTCTACGTCGGCGGCGGCGCCATCAATGCCGGCGCGGCGCAGGCCCTGCGCGAATTCGCGGACGGTTTCGGCATTCCGGTGACGATGACGCTGATGGGCCTGGGTGCCTACGACACCACCGCCGAACGCTCGATGCACATGCTCGGCATGCACGGCCGCGCCTACGCCAACTACGCGGTCGAGGACGCCGATTGCATCATTGCCGTCGGCAGCCGCTTCGACGACCGGGTGGCCACCAAACCCGACCAGTTTGCGCACGGCGCCAAGTTCATCGCGCACCTGGACATCGACGCCGCCGAGATCAACAAGGTCAAGCGCGTCGACTGGCATCACGTCGGGCTGCTGCCGGCGGCGCTGCGCAAACTCACGGAACACGGCAAGGACATCGGCTTCGTGCGTGACTGGTCGGCCTGGCACCGGCACCTCGCCGAACTCAAGACGCGCCACGCGATGAACTACGACCGCGAATCCGCCCTGATCCAGCCCTACGCCGTGATCGAGGAAATCAACCGCCTGACCGGCGGCGAGGCGATCATCGCCACCGGCGTGGGGCAACACCAGATGTGGGCCGCGCAGTATTTCGATTTTCGCGAACCGCGCCTGTGGCTGACCTCGGGATCGATGGGCACCATGGGCTTCGGCCTGCCGGCCGCGATCGGCGCGGCCTTCGCCGGCCAGAATCGCGTGGTCATCGATATCGACGGCGACGCCAGCATTCGCATGAACATCGGCGAGCTCGAAACGGTGACCACCTACAACCTGCCGGTCAAGGTCGTGGTGCTCAACAATTTCGGCGACGGCATGGTGCGCCAGTGGCAGAAACTGTTCTTCAAGAGCCGTTTCTCGGCCACCGACAAGTCGCTGCACAAGAAGGACTTCGTCAAGGCGGCCCAGGCCGACGGTTATGACTACGCCGTGCGCCTCGACCGCAACGAGGATCTGCCGCACGTGATTCGCGAGTTCATCGAATTCGAAGGTCCGGCGTTTCTCGAAGTCATCATCGATCCGGACGCCCTGGTCTATCCGATGGTCGGACCGGGTGCGACCTATGACCAGATGATCACCGGCGAGTGGATCGCGTCGCGCGAAGTGCCGGCGGTGAGCGAGAGGCCGGACGCGGACGATCAAACCGAGATGTTCTGAGGCCCGCCGCGTGGCGGCTGTCATCGCCACGCAAAACCAGGCTGCGATGCTTCGCCCTTTTTCCGGGGAAGCACGCACATGTCGGTACACTCATTGGCCGGGCGCGGCAGTCGTCGCCGTTTTCTGCAGCACGCCTTCTGGACGGCGGGTGCCGTTTCGCTGACGCCCTGGCTCAAGGCCTGCAGCGGCTCCGGAAACGGTGGCGCTTCGGATTCCGGCGGCGGCGAGCCACTGGGCCCACAATCCGAGTTCACGATCGCTCCGGGTCCTCTGTCCAAGGTCGGGCCCTTGGTGGATTCCGGAATCGACGGGGTGTACATCCCGGAAGGCTTCACTCTGCGTGCGGTGGCCCGGAATCTCAGCAATCCACTGACCGGCCGCTTCGAACCGCTCGGCCTCAACGGCTACAACTGGCACGAGGCGCCGGACGGCGGCGCCTGCTTCGCCACCGAAGACGGTGGCTGGGTTTACGTGTCCAACAGCGAGGTCGACGGACCCGACGGTGGCGTCGGCGCACTGCAGTTCGATGCTGGCGGCAACATCATCGCCGCCCGGCGCATTCTCGACGGCACCCGCCGCAACTGCGCTGGCGGCGCCACGCCCTGGCACACCTGGCTGTCCTGCGAGGAAACCGGCGACGGCAGCGTCTACGAATGTCTGCCGATGGGCAGCGCGGACGATGCGCGCGCCCTGCCGGCGCTGGGCCTGTTCAGCCACGAAGCCGCCGCGGTGGACCTGCACACGCGCAGCGTGTTCCTGACCGAGGATTCCGGTTCGGGGCGCCTGTACCGCTTCGTCGCCGATAGCAGCGACCTCGTGACCGGCGAAGACGGCAGGCCGCGTCTGCAAATGCAGAGCGGTACGCTGCAGGCGATGAACATCGAAGGCTACGAGAACGGCGGCTACGCCGAGGACGATGCGCTGCTGCGCAGCCTGCATCGTGTGGAATGGATCGACGTGCAGCGTGCCGACGAACCGCAAGGCACGGTCCGTGAAGCCCTGAGCGCCGAAGGCAGCATGGTGCCGGGTACGGTGTTCAACGGGGGCGAGGGCATCTGGCTGTACGAGGTGCCGCCCGAGCGGTCCCAGATTCCGCCCGGTGGCAGCGCGGTGACGCGTGCCCTGCTGTTCTTCGCCAGCAAGGGCGACAACCGCGTCTACGCCTACGACATCGACAATGCCTTGATCGAGCTGGTGTTCGACAACAGCTTCATCGACCCGCCGTTCGACGATGTCGACAATGTCACCGTGAGCCCGCATGGTGACGTGCTGGTCGCCGAGGACGGCGAAGCCAAGCGCCTGATCGTGGTGGTGCCCAACCAGACTGCGAAAGTGCTGGTGCAGATCGACGCGCCCGGCAGCGAGATCACCGGCCCCGCATTCACCGCGGACGGCAGCCGCCTCTACTTCAGTTCACAGCGTGGGCCGCACCTGACGGGCCTGCGCCAGGGTAGCGGCGCAACCTACGAGCTGAGCATTCCGGACGCTTTCCGCAGCTGAGCGCTCACCACCGGCAGGTCTCCGCCGAACGGTGACGCGCTCACACCGCAACGGCGAGTCGCACGCGGCGCGGTGGCATGGCGATGCTGACACTCACACCGGCAACGACGAGATCGAGGATCGCTCGTTCCGGCAGGACTTCGCGCACCCGGCCCGTGACCGGCCGATCGAATGCCGGCAGCAGAAAGCGGGCTTGGCGCTCGCCGCGCTTCAGACCATGCAGGATGCTGTACATCGACGTCTGCGGCCGCAACGGCCTGGGCGCGCCGTACGCAGCCAGATCGCTTGCACGGGCCACGGCAAACTCGGGCGGCGGAACGCTGCGAAATGACGATACTGATCTGCGCATCCTGGGGAATCCTTTGCCTGCGTCGGGGGACGGTCAACCGGCGCCTCGACGGAGCCGCGATCGTTTCGCGCTGCCCGCCGAGGCATCCGGCATTCTCCCGCGCCGGCAGGCGCAGCGGTATCCCCTGCTCAGGTGATTTTCCGAAATCTTTTCGTGAATTCGTGACGCGGCGCTCAATCCAGACGCCCTGATCCGGCGCAGTCGGCGCGGTCAGTGCCCCGTCGTCGCTGCCTGTACCGGCACGCGCGGCAAGACCTCGTCGGTATTGGCCAGCCACCAGGCCAGGGTCGCCATCACCGACGACTGGTAGCGGACCTCCTCGGGATCGAGCTTGTCGAAGGTATCAGCCGCCGTGTGGTGGTAATCAAAGTAGCTGCGCGAGTCCACCAGCGGCGCGAAATTGGGCACGCCGGCCTTGCCGAGCGGGCCGATGTCGGCCCCGGTCGGCGAGGTGCGCCGATCGGACAGCGAGGCTCCAATCGGCTTCAGTGCCTCGTTGAGCGGTTTCAGCAGTTCCAGCGTGTCTTCGGTCACGTGGGCATACACACCCACCGGCCGGCCGCCGCCGAAATCGCTCTCGATCGCCGCGGCATGCTGCTCGATCTCCTGCTGGTGCGCCTCGAAATAGGTCTTGCCACCACGCGTGCCATTCTCTTCGTTGGCCCAGGCGATCACCCGCAGGGTGCGACGCGGCTTCAGCTTGAGCTGCTTGAACACCGCCGCCGCGGACATCGCCGTGGCCACGCCCACCGCGTCATCGTGCGCGCCGGTTCCCAGGTCCCAGGAATCCAGGTGGCCGGAGATGATGACGATCTCGTCGGACTTGTCGCTGCCCTTGAGGTCGCCGATCACATTGAAACTGTCGACATCCGGCAGCGTCTGCGGCGTCAGTGTCATGTGCAGGCGCACCGGGCCATCCTCGGCGAGGCGCAGGATCAGGTCCGCGTCCTCCGCGCTGAGCGCCGCCGCGGGAATCGCCGCCACATCGGCCGCGAAGTTGGTGGCGCCGGTATGTGGCAAGCGGAATTCGGCGCCGCCGACCGAACGCACCAACGCCGCCGCGCCACCGAGTTTCGAGACCTCGTTGGGACCGCCGAAGCGGAACGCACCGGCGAGCCCGTAGGCTTCACCGGCGTGGCCGTTGTCCGCCATGAATTGGTCGAATTTCGAATACAGCAGCACGAACTTGTCCTGCACGCCACGGCGGCCGAGCGCCTTGAGTTCGTCCAGGCTGCGCACCACCACCACCTCGCGGGTCAGACCGTCCGGCGGCGTGGCGCTGGAGCTGCCGAGCGCGGTCAACATCACCTTCTGGGTGATGCCATCCGGACGCCCCGGGTAGTCCACCAGGCTCGCCGTCTCTTCGCCACGAACCCAATGCGGCACCTTGACCGGCTGCAAGGTGACCTTGAGGCCGAGTTGCTTCATCTGCTCCGCGACATACTCGATGGCCGCGGCATGTCCGCGCGAACCGGACAGGCGCGGGCCGATTCGATCACTGAGCCATCCCGCCTGGCGGTAGGCGTAGTCGCTGTCCATCGCGGCATCGCGCACGCGGTTGATCGCATCGGCGTCGACGGTATCCGCCGCCCCCGCCGGGGCAACGAATGTGGACAGGAGCAGGCTCGCAGCGAACACGCGAATTCGAGTCATGATTGATCTGAATGGGGGAAGGGCAGACTGGAAGTCTTGCGCAAAATGGGTGCCACAACCAGTCCCGCGCCCCTCTCGTCCACGCTCTGGACGGACGGGGCCGCGTGATAATCTCCGCGGCACTCAATTTCAGGCGCAATCACCATGAACGAAACCGAACAGTCGGAAATCCTAAGCGAACAAAGCGATCGCATCTGCACGATTCGCATCAACCGGCCGGGCAAGAAGAACGCCCTGACCAACGCGATGTACACGGCTCTCGGCGACGCTGTGCTGACCGCCGCCGAAGACCGCGAGGTCCGTGTCATCGTACTGGCCGGGCATGCGGAGATCTTTTCCAGCGGCAACGACCTGCAGGATTTCCTGAAGCATCCGCCGGTTGGCGAGGATGCCCCGGTATGGCGCTTTCTGAAAGCGCTGATCAACAACCCGAAGCCGGTGGTGGCGGCCGTCAACGGAATCGCGATCGGCGTCGGCACCACGATGCTGCTGCATTGCGACTTCGTCATCGCCGGCGACAACGCCGTGTTCCAGATGCCGTTCGTCAATATCGGCGTGTGTCCGGAAGCCGGCTCCAGCATGCTGTTCCCGCAACTGCTGGGGCACCGCCAGGCGGCGGAACTGTTGATGCTCGGAGAGCGCTTCGATGGCGCGCGTGCCGTCGAATTCGGCCTCGTCAATCGCGTGGTCGCCGCTGACGAAACCGAAGCCGTTGCGCGACAACTTGCGCTGCGCCTGGTGGCGCAGCCGCCCAATGCGCTGCGCACAGCCAAGCGCCTGATGAAGCAGGGCCAAGGCGAGGCGATCGCCGCGATCATGCAGCTCGAATCCAATGCCTTCGTGTCGATGCTCGCCGGTGGCGAAGCGCGCGAAGCGATGACCGCGTTTGTCGAAAAGCGGCGGCCTGACTTTTCCAGCTTCGACTGATTTCCCGTGCCCTTAACGTTAAGGCGAGATCGCATCACGAGCCTGAACCACCTGACGGAACCCTGCGGCTATTCCGTGCGCGAACCTTCGTAGCGCAGACAATAGCCGTAGGTGTTCCAGTCCGGTTCGCTGTTCTCGCTGTCGCGGAATACTTCATTTCGCGACAGGTTGGCGGCAAAGCCCGGCCGCTTGCAGTTCGCCGCCGAGTCCACGCCGATCAGATAGCCGAAGCCGTTGTCCTGAAACACATTGTGCTCGAAACGATTGCCGTGGCTCATGCTGTTGTCCCAGCACAGCACCGGATCGCGATAGCGGATCGAGCAGGTCAGGTAGATGCCGGCGCCGGCATTGTCCTCGAAACGATTGTTGCGGAAGGTGTTGCTGTTGGCATCGGCCAGATAGACGCCGTGAGAGCCGTTGCCGATGAAGCGGTTATCCTCGATCACGCTGTTTTCGAGAAACTCGGTGGTGATGCCGGCAGCCACATTGTCCTGCAACAGGTTGCCGCGAATCACGGTCCTGCCGCCGCGGTTGAGCGAGATGCCATCCCAGGCCGCGTGGCTCACCACATTGTCGACGATCGTGATCTGACTGCTGTGATATTCGGTGAGGATGCAGGCGCTGCGGCAATCGCTGACCTGCAACTCGCGCACGGTGACCCGTTCGCCGGCGCGCACCACCACCACGCTGTTGCGCAGATACGGGTATTCGGCGTGCAGCTCGCTGCCGTCAGGACCACTGCCGATCAGGCGCATCTTTTCCAGGGTCACGTCATGAATCCGGCGCCCCGGCGTCTCCTTGCGATAGTCGCCCACCACGATCGCCGGAGTCTCCGCGCCGTCGGGCAGGCGAATCACCGTGTCGGCGCCCTGCCCGCGCAACGTGAATCCGTCGCGCGTGATATTGATGAAATTATCCAGCAGGTATTCGCCACTGGCCAGGCACAGCGTGGCCGGGTCGGCCTGCTTGCCTGCGCGGTCGATGGCGGCTTGCAGATCATCGCCAGGCGCGGCGTTGGCCGTGCAATCAGCCGCCCAGATTGAAGGCGAGAACAGCAGGATCGAGACCGCAAGAACACGGAAAATCAGCGAGAGCATTCGATTCAGGAACTCGATAGGCATGTGAACTTAAGGAGACAGCACCGACAACGACCATTGTCGATCCTCCCGCTATTTACCAAGGGATTACTGAAGGCCGCCTGAGCATTGCCAGGGCGGCGGTCTCAGGTCACGGCGAGCATTTCCTGATATTCAGGCCGACACCAGAGTCCGTCGCGCATCACCCGTCCCAGAATGTCCACGGCATCCCAGACCTCGCGATAGCCGATATAGAGCGGCGTGAAGCCGAAGCGCAGCACGTCCGGCGCACGAACATCCCCGATCACGCCATTGGCGATCAGCGCCTGCATGATCGGCCAAGCCTGTTCATGCCGGAGGCTGAACTGAGAACCGCGACGCGCCGGATCGCGCGGGCTGGCGATGTCGAAGCCATACTCGCCGAGCGACTGGTCGACCCGTCGCTCGAACAACTGCGTCAGCCGGATCGATTTCTCGCGCAGCTGCGTCATCGAAGCCTCCAGCAACAAATCCACGCCGACTTCCAGCGCGCTCATCGCCAGGACCGACGGCGTGCCGCACAACCAGCGTGCGACGCCCTCGGCGGGGCGATAGGCGGACTCGAACGCGAACGGCGATGCATGCCCGAACCAGCCCGACAGCGGTGTGGCCGCGTGCTGATGACGCTGCGCCACATAGAGAAACGCCGGTGCGCCGGGACCGCCATTGAGATATTTGTAACCGCAGCCAACGGCGAAGTCGGCACCGGCTTCATCCACGGCGAGCGGCACCGCACCGGCCGAATGCGCCAGATCCCAGAGCATCAACGCACCGGCCTCGTGAACGGTCTGCGTGGTCGCCGCCATGTCCCACAGGCGGCCACTGCGGTAATTGACGTGCGTGAGCATGACTACGGCGACGTCCGCGTCGAGCGCTGCCGGCAGGTCCTCGGGCGAGTCGATCAGACGCAGCTCGTGGCCGACGCCGAGCTGCGTGATCAGGCCCTCGGCGATGTAGAGGTCGGTCGGAAAATTGCCGCGCTCGGAGACGATGACGCGGCGCTGCGGCTGCAGTTGCAGGGCCGCGGACAGCGCCTTGTAGACATTGATCGAGGTCGAATCCGCCGCCACGGTCTGGCCCGGCGCGGCGCCGATCAGGCGGCCGATCTTGTCGCCGACGCGTTGCGGGATATCGACCCAGCCATTGCGGTTCCAGCTGCCGATCAGGTCCTGCCCCCATTCGCGACGGGTGACGTCGGCCAGACGCGCCGTCGTGGCCCTGGGCAGCGCCCCCAGGGAATTTCCGTCGAGATAGATCAGTCCGGCCGGCAGCTCGAATCTTTCCCGGAACGGGCGGAGCGGGTCTTCCCGATCCAGCGCCTCGCAATCCTCGCGATTCATAGCTGCGTCCGCACTTCCCACAGTTCGGGAAACAGTACGGTATCGAGCGCGCTCTTGAGATAGCCGACGCCGGCAGTGCCGCCGGTGCCGCGCTTGAAGCCAATGATGCGGCGCACGGTGTTCATGTGGCGGAAGCGCCACTGCTGAAACCAGTCCTCGAGGTCCACCAGCTTCTCGGCCAGTTCGTACAAGTCCCAATAGCGCTTCGAATCACGATAGATCGCCAGCCAGGCGGCCAGCACGCTGGCGTCACTGCGATGTGGCACGCGCAGGTCTCGCTGCAGAACCGCATCGTCGAGTTTGAAGCCGCGCCGCACCAATAGCCGGATCGCCTCGTCGTAGAGACTGGGTGCGGCCAGTTCCTCGTCGAGTCGCGCGGCCAGATCGGCGCGATGCCGGTGCGGTTCGATCAGCTGCGCCAGTTTGTTGCCGAGCATGAATTCCAGTTCGCGATACTGCGCGGACTGAAAGCCGGAGGACTGCCCCAATGCCTCGCGGAAGCTGCTGTAATCGGCCGGCGTCATCGTCGACAGCACATCCCAGGACTGGATCATCTGCGCCTGAATGCGCGACACCCGCGACAGGTTCTTGAAGGCCGGTTCCAGCGTGTCCGCGCGGATCGCCTCACGCGCCGCGCGCAGTTCGTGAATCGCCAGCTTGAGCCACAGTTCCGTGGCCTGGTGAATGACCACGAACAGCAGTTCGTCGTGACGATCGCTCAGCGGCTTCTGCGCGGACAGCAAGGTGTCGAGCTGCAGATAGTCGCCATAGCTCATCGCCTGGCTGAAGTCGGTATGGGCACCGGCGCCTCGATCCGGGCTGCTCGTGTCGGAAGTCATGTCAGCGCATTCAATGGAATTGCACCGAGGATACGCCAGCGGCGCGCCGTGCAAATGAGATCGCTGCGTAGGCGTGTTTTTGTTTCGCGCGGAGACGCAAAGCCGCCAAGAAAAAACCAACAGAATGCTTTTGACTCTCTTCGCGCCTTTGCGCGAGACCCGATCTGTTTCTTTCAGGCTGGCTACACCGTCCTATTGCAAACCGGCATCACGCAGCCAGCGCCACAAGGTGGTCCGGGAGATACCGAATTGGGCGGCGACGCTGGCGCGGTCGCCAGCGCTGCGTTCCAGGGCTTGCTGCAACTGCACGCGGTCCGGCTTGCGCCCGGCCGATGGGGCGGCACGCAGCGGCGATGGCGACGCGGTGAGTTCCGGCGCGTGCCGCAGCAGCAGGCCGGCATCGATCGTGAGCTGGCCGCCGGCGCGCGCGATCACGGACAGACGTTCCATGAGGTTGCGCAACTCCCGCACATTGCCGGGCCAGTCGTGCGCTTCCAGCAGCGCCAGCGCGGACGCATCCAGCTCCAGGCCGAAGTCGCTGCCCTGCTGCGCGCCGCTCGACAGAAAGTGCTCGGCGAGCATTGCCACGTCCTGACGGCGCCGGGCCAGCCCCGGCAGGGCGATGCGCAGCACGTTGAGCCGATAGTAGAGGTCGCGGCGAAAACCGCCCTCGCCCACCATGTCCTCGATATGGCGATGCGTTGCGGCGATCACGCGCACGTCCACCGGCACCGGTCGCGATGATCCCACACGCAGCACCTCGCGCTCTTCGAGCGCACGCAGCAGGCGGGTCTGCAAGGGCAGCGGCATTTCGCCGATTTCGTCCAGGAACAGCGTGCCGCGGTGCGCGGACTCGATCAGGCCGATGCGCCCGCCGCGACGCGAGCCGGTGAACGCGCCCTCCTCGTAGCCGAACAGTTCGGCCTCCAGCAGCGATTCGGCGACGGCGCCGCAGTTGACGGCGACGAAGGCGTCGGCCGCGCGGCCGCTGGCCTGGTGCAGAGCCTGGGCCACCAGCTCCTTGCCGGTGCCGGTGTCGCCTTCGATCAGTACCGTGGCATCCGTGCCGGCGTAGATCGCCACCGCCTCACGGACCTGGACCGCTGCCTCGCTGTGCCCCAGGAACCCGTCTGCCGCCGCTCTGGGATTACCACCACGACGCGAAACGCGACGTGGCGCCGGACGCTCGCGACCGCCGCTGCCGCGCACCAGTCCGGCAATGTCCAGCGCGGTCTCGAAGGCGGTGCGTATCGAATCCGCCGAATACAGCAGCAGACCGGAAACACCGGCCTGCTCCGCCAGTTCAACCACCAGACCGGTACCGACGATCGCCTTGACGCCGCGATTGACCAGCTCCGCGACGCGGTTGCGCGCGTCCTCGGCCGTCACGAAGGCGCGTTGCTCGATCGGCAGTTCGAACATGCGGCGGAATTCGGCGAAGGGCGGCATGTCGGTTTCATGCGTGACCACGCCGATACGGTCGGACAGCGAACGCGCCCGCGACAGCGCCTGCATCAGATCGAAGCCACTGGCGCGGATCAACACCACCGGCTTGTCGACGCGGTGTTTCAGATAGGCGCCGTTGGAACCGGCCGAAATCAGCACGTCGCATTCCTCGCCGGCGCGGCGGCGCACCTGGCGCACCGCGTCCTCGAAGCCGAGATTGACCATCTCGATGCGCGCGCGGTCACCGAATTCCGGCACCACGTCACCGATCAGCGTCGACAGGCGCGACACGCTGACGGCCCACAGCACCGGATCGCGCGAGGCGTCGTCGGCGCTGCGCGAACGTTTGCTGGCATTGCTTGCCGCCATGGAAGATCCCGAAACAATGGAACGCCCATGTTACACATGAAACATTGGTGAAACATATCCGCCCACCGACGAACCTCATGAGCGACATGATCACGCTTCAGGAATGAAACATAAATAGTTATTTATATTGATTTTTATTTTTCAGTTATCCGGCTAAACGAAGCGTCGCCCGCGCTGGCACGTTGCTTGACACCAATAGCCATCCCAGGCTTATCCGTTCCCGAGGAGATTTCCATGAGCGAAAACTATTCGCCCGGCGCGCGCTTCCGCCAGGCGGTCGAGACCGAACAGCCCTTGCAGGTTGTCGGCGCCATTACCGCCTACGCCGCCAAACTCGCCGAGGCCACCGGCTTCAAGGCGGTCTACCTCTCCGGCGGCGGCGTCGCCGCGAACTCGCTCGGCGTGCCGGACCTCGGCATCAGCTCGATGGAAGACGTACTGACCGATGCCGGCCGCATTACCGACGCCTGCTCGCTGCCGCTGCTGATCGACATCGATACCGGCTGGGGCGGCGCCTTCAACATCGCGCGCACCATCAAGTCCTGCATCAAGGCGGGTGTGGCCGCCGTGCATATCGAGGATCAGGTCGGCCAGAAGCGTTGCGGGCATCGTCCCGGCAAGGAAGTGGTCACCAAGGCCGAGATGGTCGACCGAGTCAAGGCGGCCGTGGATGCGAAAACCGATGCGGATTTCGTGGTCATGGCACGCACCGACGCCGCCGCTGTCGAAGGCATCGACTCGGCGATCGAACGGGCCGTGGCCTACGTCGAAGCCGGGGCCGACATGATCTTCCCGGAGGCGATGAATTCCCTGGATGATTACAAGCGCTTCAAGGCAGCGGTTAAAGTACCGATCCTGGCCAATCTCACGGAGTTCGGTTCCACCCCGTTCTTCACGACCGACGAACTGCGCTCGGCCAATGTGGATATCGCGCTGTATTGTTGCGGCGCCTATCGCGCGATGAACGCCGCGGCTCTGAACTTCTACGAGACGGTGCGTCATGAAGGCACCCAGAAGAACGTGGTCGACACGATGCAGTCGCGTGCGGACCTGTACAAGTATCTCGGCTATCACGCCTACGAGGACAAGCTGGATCAGCTGTTCTCACAGGGCAAGAACAAGTAAAGGAGAAGCTCATGAGCGATACCCCAGCCCCGACCTTCAAACCGAAGAAATCCGTCGCCCTGTCCGGCACCGCCGCCGGCAACACGGCGCTGTGCACCGTTGGCCGCAGCGGCAACGACCTGCACTATCGCGGCTACGACATCCTGGATGTCGCCGAAGCCTGCGAGTTCGAAGAGATCGCCTACCTGCTGGTTCACGGCAAGCTGCCGACCGTGGCCGAACTGCGTGGCTACAAGACCAAACTCAAGGCCTATCGCGGCCTGCCGATCGCGGTGAAGACCGCACTGGAACAGCTACCGCCGTCGGCGCACCCGATGGACGTGATGCGCACCGGCGTCTCCGTGCTCGGTTGCGTGCTGCCGGAGAAGGACGACCACAACCATCCCGGCGCGCGCGACATCGCCGACCGGCTGATGGCGAGCCTGGGCTCGATGCTGCTGTACTGGTATCACTACGCCGTCAACGGCAAGCGCATCGAAGTGGAAACCGACGACGACTCCATCGGTGGCCACTTCCTGCATCTGCTGCACGGCGAGAAGCCCAAGGAGTCTTGGGTGCGCGCGATGCACACCTCGCTGGTGCTCTACACCGAGCATGAGTTCAATGCGTCCACCTTCACCTCGCGCGTGGTCGCGGGCACGGGTTCGGACATGTACTCGGCCATCTGCGGCGGCATCGGCGCGCTGCGCGGACCCAAGCACGGCGGCGCCAACGAAGTGGCCTTCGAGATCCAGAAGCGCTACGACAATCCGGACGAGGCGGAAGCCGACATCAAGGCCCGCGTCGAGAGGAAGGAAGTCGTGATCGGCTTCGGTCACCCGGTCTACACGGTGTCCGATCCGCGCAACAAGGTCATCAAGAAGGTCGCCAAGGAACTGTCCGAGGAAGAAGGCGCGATGAAGATGTACAACATCGCCGAACGCCTGGAGACGGTGATGTGGGACATCAAGAAGATGTTCCCGAACCTGGACTGGTTCAGCGCCGTGAGCTACCACATGATGGGCGTGCCCACCAACATGTTCACGCCGCTGTTCGTGATCGCCCGCACCGCAGGCTGGAGCGCGCACATCATCGAGCAGCGCATCGACGGCAAGATCATTCGCCCGTCCGCGAACTACACGGGGCCGGAAGATCAGAAGTTCGTGCCGATTGGCGAGCGCGTTTAAGTCACGCCAAGCGCTTCCCTTCTCCCCAAGGGAGAAGGTGTCCCGAAGGGACGGATGAGGGCGCTGATTCTTCGTACGGCCAACCCCCGTTGCGACGAAAAGCGCCCTCACCCCCAGCCCCTCTCCCGGTGGGAGAGGGGAGATTTTTAATAAAGACGTCCACCCGGATGCACCCATGAATACAAAGTTTCGCAAACCTCTTCCCGGCACCCAGCTGGACTATTTCGATACCCGCGCCGCAATCGACGCGATCGAGCCAGGCGCCTACGACAAGCTTCCGTACACCTCGCGCGTGCACGCCGAGAACCTGGTGCGTCGCGCCGATCCCGAAATGCTGGACGCCTATCTGGGCCAGCTGATCGGCCGCAAGCGCGACCTCGATTTCCCGTGGTTTCCAGCCCGCGTGGTCTGCCACGACATTCTCGGCCAGACCGCGCTGGTGGACCTCGCCGGCCTGCGCGACGCGATCGCGGACATGGGCGGCGACCCGGCCAAGGTGAACCCGGTGGTGCCCACACAGCTGATCGTGGATCACTCGCTGGCCGTGGAGCATGCCGGCTTCGACAAGGACGCGTTCGAGAAGAACCGCGCCGTGGAAGACCGCCGCAACGAAGACCGCTTCCACTTCATCAACTGGACCAAGAAGGCGTTCAAGAACGTCGACGTGATTCCGCCGGGCAACGGCATCATGCACCAGATCAATCTGGAGAAGATGTCGCCGGTGATCCATGCACGCGACGGCGTCGCCTTCCCGGACACCCTGGTCGGCACCGACAGTCACACCCCGCACGTGGACGCCCTGGGCGTGATCGCGGTCGGTGTGGGCGGCCTGGAAGCCGAAAGCGTGATGCTCGGCCGCGCCTCCTGGATGCGCCTGCCGGACATCTTTGGCGTGGAACTCACCGGCAAGCCGCAGCCCGGCATCACCGCCACCGACATCGTGCTCGCGATCACCGAATTCCTGCGCAAGGAGAAGGTCGTCGGCGCCTACCTGGAGTTCTACGGCGAAGGCGCCTCGGCGCTGACCTTGGGCGACCGCGCCACCATCTCCAACATGACGCCGGAGTTCGGCGCCACCGCGGCGATGTTCTCGATCGACGACAAGACGCTTGACTACCTCAAGCTCACCGGGCGCGAGGATGAGAACGTCCGGCTGGTCGAGATCTACGCCAAGCAAGCCGGCCTGTGGTCGGACAGCCTCAAGACCGCCGAATACGAGCGCGTGCTGACGTTCGACCTGTCGAGCGTGGTGCGCAACATGGCCGGCCCGTCCAACCCGCACAAACGCCTGCCGACCTCGGCGCTGAACGAGCGCGGCATCGCCGCCAAGTGGGAAGAGGTTCCCGGTGAAATGCCGGACGGCGCCGTGATCATCGCCGCCATCACCAGCTGCACCAACACCTCCAACCCGCGCAATGTCATCGCCGCCGGCCTGATCGCGCGCAACGCCAACGCCAAGGGCCTGGCGCGCAAACCCTGGGTCAAGTCCTCGCTGGCGCCCGGCTCCAAGACCGTGCAGCTGTACCTGGAAGAGGCCAAGCTCTTGTCCGAGTTGGAAAACCTCGGCTTCGGCATCGTCGCCTTCGCCTGCACAACGTGTAATGGAATGAGCGGCGCGCTGGACCCGAAGATTCAGAAAGAGATCATCGACCGTGATCTGTATGCCACAGCCGTGCTGTCCGGCAACCGCAATTTCGACGGCCGCATCCACCCCTACGCCAAGCAGGCCTTCCTTGCCTCCCCGCCCCTGGTCATCGCCTACGCGATTGCCGGCACCATCCGTTTCGACATCGAGAAGGATTCGCTGGGCAACGACAAGGACGGCAAACCGGTGTATCTGGCGGACATCTGGCCGGACGACGCGGAAATCGATTCCATCATCGCGCAGAGCGTCAAGCCGGAGCATTACCGCTCCGTCTACGACCCGATGTTCAACTTCAAATTCGTCGAGGATAAAGGCCTGAGTCCGCTCTACGACTGGCGCCCGACCAGCACCTACATCCGCCGCCCGCCGTACTGGGAAGGTGCGCTGGCCGGCGAACGCTCGCTGACCGGCATGCGTCCGCTGGCCGTGCTGCCGGACAACATCACCACCGATCACCTGTCGCCGTCGAACGCGATCATGCTCGACAGCGCGGCCGGCGAGTATCTGCACAAGATGGGTTTGCCGGAGGAGGACTTCAACTCCTACGCCACGCATCGCGGCGATCACCTCACCGCGCAGCGCGCCACCTTCGCCAACCCCAAGCTGATCAACGAAATGGCGGTGGTGGACGGCCAGGTCAAGCAGGGCTCGCTGACGCGCATCGAGCCGGAAGGCCAGGTCGTGCGCATGTGGGAGGCGATCGAAACCTACATGGAACGCAAGCAGCCGCTGATCATCATCGCTGGCGCGGACTACGGCCAGGGTTCCTCGCGTGACTGGGCCGCCAAGGGCGTGCGTCTGGCCGGTGTGGAGGCGATCGCCGCCGAAGGCTTCGAACGCATCCATCGCACCAACCTGATCGGCATGGGTGTGCTGCCGCTGGAGTTCCAGCCCGGCACCACGCGCAAGACCCTGGGCCTGGACGGCACCGAGGTTTACGACGTGGTCGGCGAGCGCACCCCGCGCGCCACGCTGACGCTGGTGGTGCACCGCAAGAACGGCGAAACGGTGGAAGTGCCCGTGACCTGCCGTCTCGATACCGGCGAAGAAGTCTCGATCTACGAAGCCGGCGGCGTGCTGCAGCGATTTGCCCAGGATTTCCTGGCATCGTCGAAAGCGGCTTGAGCGGTTCGACTAAGGGGTGTAACAACCCCTTGGTCGATAATCAGGAGACGACATCATGACTGGAATCGTTCGCTTGCATCGCGTCATTCGGGTCACCCCGGACAAGCTGTATCGCGCATTTCTGGACCCGGAAGCCCTTGCGAAGTGGCTGCCCCCGCACGGATTCACCTGCAAGGTGCACGAAATGGATGCGCGGGTCGGTGGCGGCTACCGCATGTCCTTCACCAACTTCTCCACTGGAAACAGTCACTCGTTCAGCGCCCGCTATACCGAGCTGGCCCCAAACGAACGCATCTGCCATACCGACCGTTTCGATGATCCCGGCATGCCCGGGGAAATGCAGGTCACCGTGACTTTCAAAGGCGTCGCCTGCGGAACCGAAATCGACATCACCCAGGAAGGGATTCCGGACATGATCCCGACCGAATTCTGCTATCTCGGCTGGCAGGAGTCGCTGCAATTGCTGGTGCAACTGGTCGAGCCGGAAATTCCCGACGGCGCCTGAAGGCTGTTCAAGGGCCGCGCGATGCTTCGCTCCCGGATTCCACTTCGTTCCATCCAGGCTACGGCTGGTGTCGATTCCGCGTCAGCGTACTAAACCCTCGAATCGCTGCACCACGGTTTCCAGGGTCACGCCGGCACCGCTGGGCGAGCACGTACTGGATGCCCCCTGCACACTTCGACGGCAAGGTGCGCCGCCATGCCCGATCTTTAGCCGCATCGCGACACGCATGCTATCTTACGTCGTCTTACCGGTTTCCCGTCTTCCCGGAGTGCCGCCATGTCCAGTGCACGCCTCACCAGCAAAGGCCAACTCGTCATCCCCAAAAGCGTACGCGATTCCCTGCACCTGAAGCCGGGAACGGACTTCGACGTGCGTGTGGAAGGCTCGCGCATCGTGCTGGAAGCTCGGCATCTCAAAGGCAGCCACCTGCAGGACTGGCCGGGCCTCAATCCTGGCGGTGTCCACTTGAACACCGATCAATTGTGCGAGCCGGTAGCCGACTACCGGGATGGCGATCTCAAGAAATGATCGCCGTCGACACCAACGCGCTCGTCCGGCTGGCGGTCAATGACAGCCAGCCGGAGCGCGACGCCGTCGTCGCCCTGCTTCAAGCCAACCGCGTTTTGCTGCTGACGACCGTGCTGTTGGAGACCGAGTGGGTACTGCGCTCCCGCTACGGCTACCAAAGGCAACAGGTGGCCGACTACTTCGATTGGCTGGCCGGACTCGAATCCTGCACGCTGGAGGCAGACGCCATCGCCCGAACGGCCTTTGAGCTGCACCGCAAGGGCCTGGATTTTGCAAACGCCCTGCATCTGGTCAGCGCGCGATCGGTACCGCTGCACACGCTGGACCAAGCGTTTGCCAAGCGCGCCGCGAAGCTGGGCACCAAAGTGCAACTGATCGCTGTCACCGATAGTGGCGAAGCCCCCGACAGCAAAACCGCTGACTCGCATTCGCAGCCAAAGTAAGCGCATTCCGCGCTCCCGAACAATCCCGTGTCTACCGCACTCACGGCCAGCTTAAAAAAACTCGTCGGGCGGCCTGGGTAAATGGGATCAGCGCGAGCGCGGCCACAAGTCGGCGATTCCCGGACACCGTTCGATCACGCAGCCACAACAACCGCGCGTGCGTCGACAGCCAAACCGTTAAAGCCCCTCGAATCGCTGCACCACGGTTTCCACGGTCACGCCGGTACCGCTGTGTCCCCAGACAACGACGAAGTCGTCACCGATGGGCGCCACGGCGACCGCTCGTGGCGTTGCGCCCGAAGGCGTGTAGAACTCGGTCGACGAGACCTTGGTACCGTTCGCATCGATCAGATTCAGACTCAGGCTGTTCTCGCTGGAACCCGAATGAACCCAAACCTGGGCGCCTCCGGGCAGCGCCGCCACCGTGGTGGCAACGTTGCCGAGTTCAGCCGCAGTGGTCCGGGGCGCGCCCGTATCGGTGAACTGCTGCATCAGCACCGAATAGGCGGACGGGAGGTTGGCCCCCGGCCTCCGTTCCAGCCAGGTCAGCGCGAAACCCTCATCCAGTTTGGCGAGATCGAGAATCTTGGGATAGCCGCGCACCGTGTCCGTGATGGTCAGCAAGCTGACGCTGTCGTCGGCGAACCCGGCCACGCTGAAACGACGCGCCTCGAGACTGATTCTGCGATCGTCGTAGGGAACGATGTTTCGCCAGATCTCACGTTGCCAGGCAACGACGCAATCACCCTCACCATCACGCACACAGCTGATCGTGGCATTCGATACGAGGCCCTTGCCGTTCTCCACATACGAAGGCAAGAAGTCGAGATAGTACTGATACGCGCTGTAGTCCACGCCACTGGCGACGGTGCGTACCGGGCCGAGCAAGAGCCCGTTTGCCGACACGCGGCGCAAGTGCACAGTGGAAATGTCGGCGGCGACCCCTAAAGGCGTCACGATCGGGTCACCGACGGCCAAACGCTCCTCGGTGGACCAGACGACAACGACGCGGCCCTTACCGTCGATGCTGATGGACGGCTCCGAGGTCAGGTCGGCGCCGTTCGGCAATACGTTGACACGTATTGGCTGGCCCAAGGCCGTTCCGTCGGCAGCAAAATGCTGGAGCTCGATGTTGCGAACAATGACGATCGACCGCAATGCGTGCACCAGGCGGGTGCGGTTGCGGTAGACATACGTGACCCAGAAGCTTCCGTCGTCGGCCATGGCCACTGATCGGCGGCCGAGCGAATCTTGCGATTCGATCAAGCTGAGCGGTTCGCTGCGCGGGCTACCGTCGGCCGAAAACACACGGCCATACACCGGATCATCGAGCGTTCCCAAGCCCCAGATCACGACATATTCACCGGCCGCATTTCCGGCCACGGAGTACCCGTCAGAATAGATCGTACGCCCCGAAACGTCGTCGGGATCGACGTTGAAGCTTGGTCCGAGTGGATCACCCGGCGCCGCGGAGGCTGTGGGAATACACAACGAAAGCAGCGCAAATGCAGCCACGCGCCGCAGCGAGTTGACGATGTCCATATCGTCCTCCCCCAGTTTTTGAGCACGCCCGGACCTTACTCCAAGCCGCCAAGGATGCCAACATAGGAGCCTCGCGCGACATGGCCGGCGGCGACAGCCGCGCGCTTGCGCCGGCCCGGAGCCTCAGTTAGCGTAATGGCAATCTTTGCCAAACCGGAAGGAAGCCATGGCCACGATGAACATCTCCCTGCCGGACGAGCTCAAGACCTTCGTTGACGCACAGGTGACCGAACATGGCTACGGCTCCACCAGCGAATATCTGCGCGACCTGATCCGCAAGCAACGCGATATCGAAAAACTGCGGAACCTGCTGCTGGAAGGCGCCAATTCCGGGCCGGGTGAACAGGTCACACCCCAGACCTTCAAGAAGATGCGAGAGGAACTGCGGGCAGGCGCCGACAAGTGAAACCGGTTGTCTGGAGCCAAGCCGCGAAACGCGACACGAACGAGGCGGCGCATTGGTACGCAAACCAAGGCGGCCTGCCTTTGGGTGAACGGTTTCTGACACAGGTGGAAGCCGCGCTCGATCACATCAGCGCGCACCCTCAGACCGGTTCCACACGCTATGGCATGCTCCTCAAGATCGATGAATTGCGCTTCTGGCCGGTGAACGACTTCCCGTACCTGGTTTTCTATGTAGAACGTCCGGCGCGGGTCGATGTATGGCGGGTGCTGCATACACAGCGTGATGTCCCGACTTGGATAGGAAAATCTGGATGAGAACGCCCAATAAGGCTTGGCGCACCGACATTCCTGCCCTTCCGCCGCCTACAGATGCAAGCAATCGCGCACCGCGCCCCTATACCTGCCAATCAACTCAGCACTGATCATCATGACCCATAAGCCCCAAATCAAAATCCCCGCCACCTACATGCGCGGCGGCACTTCCAAAGGCACATTCTTTAAACTGAGCGATCTTCCCGAACACTGCCAAGTTCCGGGCGAGGCGCGCGACAAACTGCTGCTGCGCGTGGTCGGCAGCCCGGACCCCTACGGCGCACACATCGATGGCATGGGCGGGGCCACCTCGTCGACCAGCAAGACCGTGATTCTGTCCAAGAGCACGCAGCCGGATCACGATGTCGACTACCTGTTCGGCCAGGTCGGGATCGACAAGCCCTTTGTCGACTGGAGCGGAAACTGCGGCAATCTGTCCGCCGCCGTGGGACCGTTCGCGATCAGCAACGGCCTGATCGACCCGGCGCGCGTGCCCAAGGATGGCCTGTGCGAGGTCCGCATCTGGCAGGCCAACATCAAGAAAACCATCGTCGCCCAGGTGCCAATGACCAATGGCGAAGTGCAGGAAACCGGTGACTTCGAACTCGACGGCGTCACCTTCCCCGCCGCCGAAATCCAGGTCGAATTCGTCGACCCGGCCGACGACGGTGAGGATGGCGGTTCGATCTTCCCCACCGGAAAACTGGTCGACGATCTGGAAGTGCCCGGCGTCGGCTCGCTCAAGGCAACGATGATCAACGCCGGCATCCCCACGATCTTCATCAACGCCGAGGCCATCGGTTACAACGGCACCGAACTGCGCGACGCGATCAACAACGACGCCAAGGCCCTGGCGATGTTCGAAACCATTCGTGCCTACGGCGCCGTGCGCATGGGCCTGATTAAGGACATTTCAGAAGCCGCCCAGCGCCAGCACACACCCAAGGTCGCCTTCGTCGCACCGGCCAAAACCTACACCAGCTCCAGCGGCAAGGCGGTGGATGCCGGCGATATCGACCTGTGCGTACGCGCGCTATCCATGGGCAAGCTGCACCACGCCATGATGGGCACCGCCGCCGTGGCCATCGGCACCGCCGCCGCGATCCCCGGCACCCTGGTCAACCTCGCCGCCGGCGGCGGTGACCGCGAAGCCGTGCGCTTCGGCCATCCCTCCGGCAGCTTGAAGGTCGGCGCCGAAGCCAAACTCGTCGACGGCGAATGGGTCGTCAAGAAAGCCATCATGTCCCGCTCCGCGCGCGTGCTGATGAGCGGCGCCGTGCATGTGCCGGGTGATGCGTTCTGAAATCGGTTCGGAAGGCGCCGGGCAACGCGACTTGCCGGACAGAATTCGAGCCCGGATAGCATCAGCTATCCGGGCTTTCTCATATACCAAGCCCCGATTGGCAGTCCGCCCGCGGAAATGGTGTAGCCCGGATGAAGCGCAGCGGAATCCGGGGCACACTCGGCGCATGGTGCTCTATCGCAGAAATCGACAAGCCGGAGGAACGTATTTCTTCACGGTGACTCTGCGCAATCGCCAGTCAAATTGGCTGACCTTACACATTGACGATTTGCGGAACGCGTACCGCAAGACCCTGAAAGCGCGTCCGTTCACGACTGTTGCCATTGTTGTTCTGCCCGATCATCTTCATGCGGTCTGGACGTTGCCCGAGGGTGACGCCGACTATTCGGGGCGTTGGCGATCCATCAAGGCCGAGTTCACACGAACGCAAGCACGTGCGGACCGAGTTCGCCGCGCAGCCGCCACCGGCAGCTATGACTTGTGGCAATCCAGGTTCTGGGAACACAGCATCCGTGACGAGATCGATCTGCAACGACATGTCGACTACATCCACTTCAACCCGGTGAAGCACGGGTGGGTTGAACGGGTCGCCGACTGGCCGCATTCGTCGTTCCATCGCTACGTTCGTCACGGCCTCTTGCCGAACGACTGGGGAGGAAACGGGGCTATCGATCCCGGTCTTGGCGAATTCGGAGAGTGAGCCCCGGATTCCGCTACGCTGCATCCGGGCTACGCTTGCTCGTCGATCTCATTGTGAAAACCATCGCTCCGAGTGAGCGCCTCGGAGCGGAGTCACCCGTTGCTCGGTAGCTCGCGAGTGTTGACCGCCCATTGCGCTTCGAATGCCCGCCTGTAGGCGGGCCGCGCCTCGCCACGAGCGATATAGGCGGCAAGCTTGGGGAATTCATCAAGAATGCCCGACGACCTCAACCTGAGCAGCACCGAAACCATCATCAAATCACCCGCACTGAATGCACCGTCGAGCCAGTCGGCGTCTCCAAGGTGGGCGGAAAGTTGCCGCAGGCGATCACGGACGCGGTCCTTGACCAGCGGTAGTCGCTCCTCGTACCAGACCTTGCCGCCCTCCAGGAATTTGCCATACGAAAGATCAAGGATCGGCAATTCCACCGTGTTGAGCGCAGCAAACATCCACATGACCCCGCGCGCCCTGGCATTGACATCGTTCGGCAGCAAACCCGCATAGCGCTCGGCGATGTGGAACACGATCGCACCCGTCTCGAACAGCGCTAAATCGCCTTCCTCATAGGTCGGAATCTGACCGAAAGGGTGCAGTACCAGATGGGCAGGCTCCTTCATCGCGCCGAACGAAACGAGGCGGACCTCGTAGGCTTGGCCCACCTCTTCAAGTGCCCAGCGAACGCGCGTGTCACGCGCCAGCCCCCGGCCCCCATCAGGGGAGCGCTCAAAAGCGGTGATGATGATGGTCATCCGACGATCTCCTTTTGATCTCGGTGATTTTGCGACGGCCGTTTGCTTAGCTCCGTCTATTCCATAGTCGAACGCCACCGCCAAAGTTCGACGCGATCTGGAAATTCTCCGCAAGTGTTGGGACCGCGTCTCACGAGCGGAGTGCCGGCCGCTTCGGGCGAGCAGGTGCCGCCGGTGAGCGGCGGGTCGGTGACTCTCGCCAGCTTCGACTGACCCATTTGTAGGGTGGGCAAAGCGTAGCGTGCCCACGCGGTATTCTTGGCGATTGGCACGGCCTATTCCTCCACCACCGCGCTCGCAGACCGGCCCCGGAAATTGCTTACGGAGCACATCGATCAGCTTCCGGCGCGTGGGCACGCTACGCTTTGCCCACCCTTGCATCTGCGCTTGCTCAGCAGCCGCAGCAATGCCATACGCACCGGCAGGCAGAGACCGACCGTGCCGTCGTCACAGCCATCCCACCACTCGACTGCTGGCTTGCCGGTGAGCGTGACCCTCGGTCAGCAGCGGCAGCAAGAGATTGGCGTCAGCGATGTGCCGCATGCACCCGTTCCGCATCGGCTTTTGCGACCGCTTCGGCGTCCAAGCGTTTGACCGCATCCGGACTGAGCTCGCGCAACGGGGCATCCGCGGAAAGCGTGACGGGCGGGCTGGTCATTCGGCGGCGAGTGCCGGGAGCGCGCCCCTCGATTTCGTGATGCAAGGCGTCAGTGACGAGTTGGCGCAAGCTGGAGCCCCGCTCCACCGCGGCGATCTTCGCTCGGCGGAGAATGTCTTCCGGCAAGTCCAAGGTAGTACGCATAAATATGCCTCACTGCATTTATGCGGCAATATTCGGTCAACAGAACGCCCGCTGGCAAAGGCTGCAAACCCGAGCTGTCGAAACGTAGGGCCAGACAGCCCTGACGCCGAATAGCTCAGTTCGGCGTCGGCGGTAACGCCGCAGCCGGCGGCGGGGAGGTCTGCGCACTTCCGTCGCCATCCGGGGGCTGCACTTCGCTGACGTCGGGCGATTCTTCGGGTGGCGGTGCGGGCGGTTGTGGCGGCGTGCCGGTTCTGCTGACCGGCAGGGTCACCGCGTTGGTGACGGATGGGTTATCACGCAGCCGCACATAGAGCCGGTCTTCCTCCGGCTGTGGCACGACGATCTGGGTTCCCGGGAAGCCATCCGGTACTGCGACCGCGCGTCTGAACTGGGGATCGGCGGAAATCGCTTCGATCAGGAACAGGTCCGCGCCACTGAGCCTACAAGCTTGGTTCTGATCGTAAGGGCAGTTCAGCGCCTGCAAGGCGGGCAGCCGCACCAGGGTGGCCAGGGGCTGCCAGTCTCCCTGGGTTTCGCCAGCGATGGTGCGCAGCTTGAGCGGGCCGAAGGCGGAGAACCCGAAGACCTTCGCCGGATTGAAGGTCACCAACGCGACGCGGGAATTCTCGAGCCGGACGGCACCGTTGGCGAGACTCAGCGTGGTGGAGAAGGTCTCGTCCTGCGTGGCGACCTCGAAAACCTGATCGCGTGCGAAGGACTTGGGCGAATTCGCGCGCAGGGAGAACGAGAGCCGCGCGTCGTGCGGAATCTCGTTGGGGCCGGACAGTTCGATTTGGCTGGCCTGTGTGGATTCCGAAGGCAGTACGCTCCGGGCCAGCAGTTCGACGCTGGGGCGTTGATTGCCGATGATCGCGGCGCGCGTAATCGTGCGCCCGTCCTCCAGCGTGACCATCACCGTGACCCGTTTGTTCGCGTCCAATGCCGTGGCCGCTACGGCGTCGAGCGCATGCACGGTGAGGCGGTCCCTGCCCTGCTCCGTGTCCAGCTCGCCGGGCGAAAACATCAGGTCACCGATCGACAGGCTCGCGACCTCGTCCAAACGGGTGCCGACCAGCACGCCGTGGGTATCACCCGCATGCAGCTTGAATTCATCGATGCTGCTCGGCGCGGAGAATACGGTCAGCGGCAGGCTCTGGCGATCCCGCATTCCGGACTGGCCGATCAGCAGGGTCAGCGGACCCGGCTGCATGTTCTGCAGCGGCAGGGTGACTTCGACTTCGTTCGGTCCCACGGCTTTCCACTGCGTGCGCAGCTCCTTGCCATCGGGATCGCGCAGCATGATTTCATCCACGCAGCTGACACCGGCGCTCTGCAAGTGCACGGTATCCTCGCGGCCGACGATCAGGGCTTTCTCATCGCCCTTGGCAAGTGCCCAGGCATTGGCCTGCGCATTGCGCAATTCGAATGCCGGGCCTTCGAAGGTGTCGAATCCCCAGAAGCCGCGCAGACGCCCTTGTACGCTGCTGCCCAGGGCGCCGTTGGGCACACCGCGTGTGTTTACGACATACCCGCCACGCGCGGGGTCCGCTTGGGCGCGCAGGTGGAATGACTGGCCTTCGGCAGTCTGCAGATTCAGGGACACGTCATGGGCATAAGCCGTGGAATACACCAATGGCGCCCCCGTCACCGGCAGCACCAGTTCGCTGCGACTGGCGCAGTAGATGTTCTGCGGATTCACCGCGCGCAACGGCGGTGGCTGCGCGGGCTCGACCGACGGCAGGGCGACGACCAGTACCGATTTGGGATCGTAGAACGACGGCACGGCGTTGAGCGTCAGCGCCAACTGGTCACCGCGATGCGTCACCAGCGCCGGAATATATTCGTACTGCGCCGTGCGGAAGGAATCGAAGATCCGCACGATGTCGAGCACCGACGACACGTAGGGGCTGTAGGTACCCGCGCCGGCCTCGGGCAGCGCTGCCGCCTTCAACACCAGGTCCGCGGCGGCGCCTTCCGTCAATGAGCGTGACAGGGTCATGCTGTGGCCATCCGCGAGGATCAGCGAATCCTTGCCGGCTGTCAGGCAGGACGCCTGCAGCGAAGCGCGCTTCTCCAGACACTGCGCGTCCACCTTGACCGACAGGCTGCGCGCCAACAGCGGCGCGACCTCTGACAGCTGATTCGGGCTGCTCCAGTTGAGCTTGTTGACGTTTTCCAGATAGGCGTCGAGCCGCGAGCGGTCCAGCGCGACCTGATTGAGTTCCTGCGTGGAGCGCACGAAGGCTCCGGGACGCCCGCGCACCGCGTTGATCAGCGATTTGAGGTCGCCATTGGTTTCGGGTGCGAGAAAGATCAGTACCTGCTGCGCGCCTTCGGGTACGGTGACCGTCAGGCCGCGATTCTTGCACTCGCTCGTCCAGGTCTTGCACGGAAAAAACCAGTCCTCGGGCGGCGGATTGGTGGAGCCGCGCAGAAAGGCCGCGACCATCAGATAGCGGACCGACTGGCTCTTGGGAAACTCCGGCTTGATCCAGAGCTTGTCGCCTTCCGCCAGACTGGGCACCTGCGAGGCCGGCAGATAGGTGTTGCCGCGCGTCACCAGCACGTGCAGGGTCGGACCCGCCAGATCGAAGGGGGCCGGGCTGGCGGCCGGTGCGCATAACGGCATCAGCAAGGCGATCACCCCTGCCACGGCCGGCAAGCAGCGGCTCGACAAGCCAATGCGCAGTCCGAATCGACGCGGCCTCAAAGCGGGCTCTCCGTCACCTGCTTCCAAAGCGCCGCGGACTTGTCCAGCAATGCCGTGAACGCCTGCTGCTCTGCGAGCAGGCGCTTCTGGTCGAGGTTCCTGGGTATCCACTCGGTGCGCTCCAGCCCACTCAGCTTCGCGTTCGCGTCGACCGCGCCGTAGGAATAGCCGGTGCGGACTTCGGTCAGCACGGCCGAGGCCGTGGAGATCACGCCGTCGTCGGGCTCAGGCTCATCGACCGGCCCCAGCTTCTCCGCGGCGCGGTAGCGCTGGCCAGCCAGTTGGACCGAAGTGTCCAAGGTGTAGATCATCAACACATCGGCCCGCAACTTCGCGGCGGCGAGGCGCAATTCGTTCAGGGACTGCGCCGAGGCCGAAAGCTGGGCAAGGTCCAGCATCAGCACCTCGGACACCGCCGGCCACTGGACCATCGCCTGCAACTGCGTTGCGTCTGGCCATTCCTGGGGCGATACCACGCTGAACTCCCCCTCGCCCGCACCTTCGGCCGTCGCCGATTCGTACTCCGGTGCCTGTATCCGAACCACGGCGATTCGTGCCGGTATCGGGGGCGCCGGCCGAATCGAAATTTCATCATTGCCCTGCACGAGCTGTTGCAGCGGTGCAGGACCACCCGGAACCACGTAACCGGAACAGCCCACGCACAGCAGGGCTGCGAAAGCGATGCATGTTCGCAAGCGAAACGTCGTCACAAACCTTGGCATGGGCAAGAGAGAGTCATCGGGTGGAGAGCTTGGGTTCGAGCGCCGGAATGAGCACCACGCAATCGTGCGTCCGCCGAAGCGGCCACAAATTTGGGCGGACAATGACACTCTCAGGAAAAACCCCAGCTGAATGGAAACGGACCGGAATCGAACGCGGCGACACGGCGCGGACTTGGCCCTCATCAACGATCGCCGCGAATTTCGGCCGGCCGCTGCGCCGGTGGATTCATCAATGACGCAGCGAAAATTGCTCGGCGAAACGCGCGTCCGAACGCTCACGCCACCGTCTATACGACATAGGCCCAATAAGAAACATTACCCCGAGCCGCGCCTGTCTTAGTATCATTGGCATCAGGCGCACCCACCATTTTGTTTGGGCGGCCGGGGCTGAAGCGGCATCATCGTTTGCGAGCAACAATTCACCGTGGCATCTCACCGTCGCACCACCTCCTGTATGGACGGTGCTGTTGCGGTGCTCGCATGATGCGAGACCGAACACGCAGACCTGCGGGCATACGCTCGTACGGCATGCCACGGTCCACAACTCAGCCAGCCGCGCCCTGCACACTGACGAGACCGATATGAGCACCCAGCAGCCAACCATCACCTACACCCTGACCGACGAGGCGCCCCTGCTGGCGACCTGCGCATTCCTGCCGATCATTCAGGCCTTTGCCAAACCGGCGGGCATCAAGGTGACAACCAGTGACATTTCGGTGGCGGCGCGCATTCTGGGCGAATTTCCCGAATTCCTGAGCGAAGAACAGCGGGTGCCGGACAACCTGGCCGAACTGGGCAGGATGACCCAGCTGCCGGACACGAACATCATCAAGCTGCCCAACATCAGCGCCTCGGTGCATCAGCTGATCAGCGCGATCAAGGAGCTGCAGTCCAAGGGCTACAAGATTCCGGACTTCCCGGAGGCCCCGAAGACCGACGAGGAGAAGGCGATCCGTCAGCGCTATTCCAAGTGCCTGGGCAGCGCCGTGAACCCGGTGCTGCGTGAAGGCAATTCGGACCGGCGCGCGCCGAAGGCGGTGAAGGAATACGCGCGCAAGAACCCGCACAGCATGGGCGAGTGGAGCATGGCTTCGCGTACCCACGTGGCGCACATGAAGCATGGCGACTTCTATCATGGCGAGAAGTCGATGACGCTGGATCGCGCCCGCAACGTGAAGATGGAACTCGTCACCAAGGGCGGCGAATCGATCGTGCTCAAGCCCAAGGTCGAGCTGCTCGACGGCGAGATCATCGACAGCATGTACATGAGCAAGAAGGCCTTGCTGGAGTTCTACGAAGAACAGATGGAAGACGCGCGCAAGACCGGCATCATGCTGTCGCTGCACGTGAAGGCGACGATGATGAAGGTCTCGCACCCGATCGTGTTCGGTCACGCCGTGCGCATCTTCTACAAGGAAGCTTTCGAGAAGCACGGCGAGTTGTTCAAGGAACTGGGCGTCAACGTCAACAACGGGCTGGTCAATCTGTACGACAAGATCGAATCGTTGCCGACCTCCAAGCACGAGGAGATCGTCCGCGATCTGCACGCCTGCCACGAACACCGCCCCGAGCTGGCGATGGTCGATTCGGCCAAGGGCATCTCCAACCTGCATGCGCCCAATGATGTGATCGTGGACGCCTCGATGCCGGCGATGATCCGCATCGGCGGCAAGATGTGGGGCGCCGATGGCCGGCCGAAGGACACCAAGGCGGTCATTCCCGAGAGCACCTTCGCCCGTATCTATCAGGAGATCATCAACTTCTGCAAGACCAACGGCAATTTCGATCCGGTGACCATGGGCTCCGTCCCCAACGTCGGCCTGATGGCGCAGAAGGCCGAGGAATACGGCTCCCACGACAAGACCTTCGAAATTCCGGAAGAGGGTGAAGCACGCATTGTCGACCTTGAAACCGGCGAAGTCTTGTTGGTGCAGCACGTGGAAGCCGGTGACATCTGGCGCATGTGCCAGGTCAAGGACGCGCCAATCCGCGACTGGGTGAAGCTCGCCGTGTCGCGCGCCCGCAATTCCAACACGCCCGCCGTGTTCTGGCTGGACCCGTACCGTCCGCACGAAGCGGAGATGATCAAGAAGGTCAAAACCTATCTGAAGGATCACGACACCAGCGGCCTGGACATCCAGATCATGTCGCAGGTGCGTGCCATGCGTTACACGCTGGAGCGCGTGATTCGTGGACTGGACACGATCTCCGTCACTGGCAACATCCTGCGCGACTATCTCACAGATCTGTTCCCGATCATGGAACTGGGCACCAGCGCCAAGATGCTGTCGATCGTTCCACTGATGGCCGGCGGCGGGATGTACGAAACCGGCGCTGGCGGCTCGGCCCCGAAGCACGTCAAGCAACTGGTTGAGGAAAACCATCTGCGCTGGGATTCGCTCGGCGAGTTCCTGGCGCTGGCCGTGAGCCTGGAAGACCTCGGTATCAAGACCGGCAATGCACGCGCCAAGATTCTTGGCAAAACCCTGGACATCGCCACCGGCAAGCTGCTGGACGAGAACAAGAACCCGTCCCGCACCACCGGCGAACTCGACAACCGCGGCAGCCAGTTCTATCTGGCGATGTACTGGGCGCAGGCGCTGGCCGAGCAGACCGAGGACGTGGAACTGCAGTCGCATTTCGCGAAGCTGGCCAAGACTCTGGTCGAGCAGGAAGAGACCATCATCGGCGAACTTGCTGCGGTGCAGGGTCAGCCCGTCGATATCGGCGGCTACTACTGGGCCGATCGCGAGAAGATGAACGCGGTCATGCGGCCCAGCAAAACGTTCAATGCGGTGCTGGATGACGCCAAGGGCTGAGATCAGCCATTAAGCCTTGCGCAGACCCGAAGCCCGGCTGGCTGATCCCGCCGGGCTTTTTCATGCCCGTACCGCGCGCGCCTTCGTATTGGATTACCGATGAAACTCCGAACCGTCGCCCCGGGAACTGAGGCGCCGCCCGCCGACTCGCCCACCACGGCCGAACAGCGGTTTGGGCTGCTGGACTCACTGCGGGGCTTCGCGCTGTTCGGCGTTTTGATGGTGAATCTGGTCAGCCTGTCCCTGTTCGAATTCCTGACTGATGAGGCGCGAGCCACACTGCCCACCGCGGCCTGGGATACCGCAATCGAAATCGTCATGGCCGCCCTGGTGGACGGCAAGTTCATCACGCTGTTCACACTGCTGTTCGGTATCGGCTTCGCCATGCAGTCGCAACGCGCAGCCGGCCAATCGAAAGGCCTGCGGCGTTACGCCGGACGCATGTTGATCCTGCTGGCGATCGGTCTGACTCACGGCTATCTGTTCTGGTGGGGCGACATCCTGCGCTACTACGCCGTTTGCGGATTGTTGCTGATGGCGCTGACGCGACTGTCCAGCGCCACGCTGGCCGGGCTCGGCATCCTCGTCGCCGTGCTGCTGCCGGCTCTGCTGCAACCGGTGCTGCCGGCGCTACTGCCGTCGATCATCAGCTCCGCGGACTCGGCGCGGGCCGCGCTGCAGGCCTTCTCCTCCGACAGTCTCGGCACGGTCCTGGCAGGCAATCTCACACGCGACCTGCGCATGCGCATCGCCGTCTGGTTTCTGCCGATGTATGTCCTGGGGCGCATTCTGATCGGTGTCGCCATCGGCAAGAGCGGCCTGCTGCAGAACGTGGCACAACATCGGCGAAGCTGGCTTCGCATCCTGCTGACGTCCGCATCGATCGGAATCGGCGCGACCGCCTTCTTCCTGCTGCGCCGCCACGGCGTCTTCGAGTCACCCGAATGGCTGCGCAGCGAACCGGGACGGTTTCTGCTGCGCATGCTCTGGCAGGCGTCGTCGCTGTCGCTGGGCCTCGCCTACATGGCGGCGATCGCGCTGTTGTACCAGGCGCCGTTCTGGCGACGGGGACTGGCTGCACTGGCGCCGATGGGCCGTATGGCGCTGAGCCACTATCTCGCGCAGACGCTGATCGGCATCGCCCTTTTCTATGGCATCGGCCTGGGAATCGGCCCCAATCTGGGCTTGGTCGGCGTGGTCCTGATCAGCGTATTGGTGTTCACGATGCAGGTGCTGGTCAGCCACTGGTGGCTGAACCGCTACCGCTTCGGTCCCGTGGAATGGCTATGGCGCAGCCTGAGCTACGGCGCGCGGCAAGCCATGCGTCGCGAGCCGCCGTTCACGGCGCCGTAGCGTCAGCCAGGCCTCATCCACGACTGCTAGGCTGTTGCGAACTCACACGCGTGCGCCGTGCGGTTTCGATCGGGCACCGACAGATCAAGGAGCCGACGCCATGTCCACTCTCGACATCAGGTCCGCCCAGCGTCCCGACTGGGATCAGGTTCTCGTCGACATTGTCGACTACGTCCGCGACTACGAAATCCGCTCCGAACTGGCTTACGACACAGCCCGCAACTGTCTGATCGACACGCTCGGTTGTGGGCTTGAGGCACTGGAGTATCCGGCTGCGAAGAAATTGCTGGGTCCGGTCGTGGACGGCACGGTGGTACCCAACGGTGCGCGCGTACCCGGCACGCGCTTCCAACTCGACCCGGTGCAGGCCGCCTTCAATATCGGCGCGCTGATCCGCTGGCTGGATTTCAACGACACCTGGCTTGCGGCCGAATGGGGACACCCGTCCGACAATCTTGGCGGTATTCTGGCCACAGCGGACTGGCTCAGTCGCAGCGCCATGGCCGCTGGCAAAGCACCGCTCACGATGCGTGATGTGCTGAGCGGCATGATCAAGGCGCATGAGATTCAGGGCTGTATCGCACTCGAAAACAGCTTCAACCAGGTGGGGCTCGATCATGTGCTGCTGGTCAAGGTCGCGACGACTGCGGTGGTCGCGGACATGCTGGGGCTGAGCCGCGATGAACAGCTGGCGGCAGTCTCGCTGGCCTGGGTGGACGGACAGAGCCTGCGTACCTACCGCCATGCTCCCAACACCGGCAGCCGCAAGAGCTGGGCAGCCGGCGATGCCAGCAGCCGCGGCGTACGGCTGGCGCTGATGGCAAAGACCGGCGAGATGGGCTACCCCGGCGCGCTCAGCGCGAAAACCTGGGGCTTCTACGACGTGAGCTTCGGCGGCAAGGCCTTCGCGTTCCAACGCCCCTACGGCCACTACGTGATGGAGAACATCCTGTTCAAGATCAGCTTCCCGGCGGAGTTTCACGGCCAGACCGGTGCCGAGGCGGCGATCAGGGTCCACGGCCTGCTCAAGCAACAGGGCCGCACGGCGGACGACATCGCGAAAATCACGATTCGCACGCAGCAGGCCTGCCTGCGCATCATCGACAAGACCGGGCCACTCGACAATCCGGCTGACCGCGATCATTGCATTCAATACATGGTGGCGGTGGCGATACTGTTCGGGCGCCTGACCTCAGCCGACTACGAGAACGGGGTGGCCGCCGACCCGCGCATCGACGCCCTGCGCGACACGATGCAATGCGTGGAAGATCCGCAGTTCACACGCGACTATCACGATCCCGACAAGCGCAGCATCGCCAATGCGCTGACAGTGGAATTTCGCGACGGCAGCCGTCTGGACGAGGTGGTGGTGGAATATCCGGTGGGCCACAAGCGCCGTCGCGAGGAAGGCATCCCGCTGCTGGAGGCGAAGTTCCGGACCAATCTGGCGCGCATGTTCCCGGACAAACAGCAGAAGGCGATCTTCGACGTTTCTCTGGATCAGGCCTCGCTGGAGGCCATGCCGGTTCACGAGTACGTGGATCTGTACGTGATCTGACCGCCAGCGGCTCCAAGAGGACACCACACTAGTTGGGGAGTCTCAGAATCGGATTCGACAGCGACTCGAAGGCCGGCCGCGCGAAGTAGTAGCCCTGCTGGTAGCGCACGCCAAGATCGACCAAAGCCTTGGCTTCCGAAAGGGTTTCCACGCCCTCCGCGACCAGCTGGATTCCAATCTCGTCGCACAGACCAACCGCGTGTCGGACGATGGCCCGCGAGGCTTTACGCCGATCGATATCACGGATCAGGGCCATATCCAGCTTCAGATAATCGGGCTGAAAGTCGACCAGCAGGCCCAGTCCGGAATGCCCGGCGCCGAAGTCGTCGATCGCGGTCTTGAACCCGAATTCCCGGTAGCGCCGGAATATCTCCAGCAGATGCGGCCTGTCCTCGATCGGTTCGGACTCGCTGACTTCGAAGATGATGCGCTCCGTCACCCAGGCCGCAGCGCGCGCGGCCTGGAGCGTGCGCTGAATGCAGGCCTCGGGGTTGTAGACGGCGTTCGGCATGAAGTTGATCGACAGTCGGCTCTTCATGCCCAAACGGCTGGCCCACTCGATCGCCGTCACCCGCGCGGCCTGATCGAAACGATAGCGGTTGCTTTCGGTGACCTGGGCCAGAACGCTTGCCGCCGATTCTCCGCCTGGACCTCGGGCCAGCGCCTCTTCGGCCAGAACCTCTCCGGCCAATACATCGACGATCGGCTGAAAGGCCATTGAAAACCGGAAGCCCAGGGGTTCCGTCTCTTGGCAGGCATTGCAGGCTTGGGACTTGTCCGACATTCCTCGATTTCTATCACAACATGTCCGTTGCAGCATACAAGCTGGCAGCTCTTGCTGAGCGCCGCCGGTGGATCATACCGGCGAACACAGCCCTTCCTTGCCGGGATAGGCGCCGATCTACAGGCAACGAAAAAAAAGGGCCGGCGAATCCGCCGGCCCTTTTTTGCCTCTCGTGCAGCTTACCGATTGCCGGTCATTCGCCACCGGCGCAGCAATGCAGCCACCGCCAGACCGACAAGCACCACCGGCGCGGGCGAGCCACCGCCGGAACCACCAGTGGAGCCGCCGGTGTCGCCATCACCATCACCATCACCATCTCCATCTCCGTCCCCACCTCCGGCGGTTTCGCAGACGAACTTGGTGTAGTCCTCGACCACACCGACCAGGTCGGCGCTGTCGCGTGCCGGCGACACGGCATTGAGACCGGCACCGCGACGTGCGAAGCCGTCCGAGCAGGCTTCGTAGTCGCCGAAGTCATTGGCCAGGGCGACCGCCAGGATGGCATCGCGTGCTTCGGTGAAGGTGGCATCGGCCGGCGTCATTTTCAGACCGCCGATGATGTAATCCTTCATCCGGGACTGCGCCTCGCCGAAGCTGTGACGCGGGTCGTTCAGCAAGCCGGTGTAGCACTCCCAGACCATGTTGGCCCAGATTTCGCCGGCATTGTGCACTTCCGAATTGCTGCTGCCATCACCGCCGTCCGGTGTCGGCTCGCCGTCGGAAATATGCTTGAACGTGAAGCTGTTCCGGTCGAAGTCCGTGGAGTACGGCGCACGACGGATGCCCGCGTACAGGTTGTGGACGACGTAACCGGCCAGGCTATACGCGCCCTGGAAGCTTTCATTCCCGATCGACAGCGTGTCATCGGCGCGGGTCGACAACATGAAACCGTCGATGTCGCCCCAGCCTTCGCTCATGGCACCGGACTGCTGACTGCTGGAATCGGTCAGGCGGTGATGCACGTAGTGGAAGAATTCGTGCGCGATGATCTGGTTGTCGAGCGTGCCGTCGGCATCAATGGACGCCTCACGCAGCAGGTGCATCTACGTTCACGGCGGACTGCCATAAGCCGGCCTTCCCGCGGGGTTCAGGTGCTGTTCGTCGGTCGCGACGCGTGCGGGCTGTTCCGCCCCGCGGGGTCATACGCCCGCCGCTGACAGATTCCGACCCACCATCGCGTGGTAGCCGCCGCCGAACAACAACAGATGAACCAGCGCCGGCCAGAGACGGTAGATCGTCAATCGCTCGGCACAGCCCGCTTGCAAGGGGGCATAGGCCTCGAAAAACTCCGGACTCGGCCGATCGAACAGTTGCAGCATCGCGATATCGACCTCGCTGTGTCCGTAGTAGCAGGCCGGGTCGATCAGGCCGCTGAGCCGGGTCCCGGTGACTAGCACATTGCCGCTCCACAGATCGCCATGCAGCAAGGATGCCGCCGGCTGTTGCGGAAGCCGATTCGGTAAATCCGCGGCCAAGCGCTCCAGACGTCGGCCGAGCGAAACCGGCAGTTTCGACAGATGCGGCAGCAGGCGTCGCTGTGCCCAGAATTCAGGCCAGCACTCCGTCCACGCATTGTCGATCGGCACCGAATCGAATGCGTATGCCTCAGGCCAGCCATAGGCTGGGCCGGTGGTGGCATGAAGCACGGCAAGCTGCGCTCCGACGTCGCTCCAGGCGTTGTCGAGCAATCCATCCGTCGGCAGGCGTTCGATGACCAGGGTCTGCGAATCGGCACCGAGCACGGCCGGCGCAGGTACACCGGCTTCGTGAATGGTGCGAAGCATCGACGCTTCGACCTGGGCCAGCGCTCCGTGCTTGACGATGGCGACACGTCCGTCGTCCAGACGAATATGCAGTACCTGCGAAAGACCGCCACCGGACACCGGCTCCGCGTGCCGCAGGACTCCGCCCAACAGCGCCGCCCCGCGCTGGGCCAGCGGTGTCATCGACGGCCGACGAGCTGATCCAGCAACCCGTGGGCGCCTGCCGTCACGTCCGCCCAGGTCTGATCAAAGCCGGCGTCCTCGCCGTAGTAAGGGTCGGCCACCGCCTGCCCCTGCCGCCCCGGCACGTGGTCCAGCAGCAGCGCCAGCTCCGCGCGGGCGTCCGTCGGCTGCAGCGCGCGCAGGGCCGCCAGGTTCTGCGTATCCAGCGCGACCACATGGGTGAAGTGCCTGAAATCCTGCACTGTGACCTGCCGCGCGCGGTAGGCACTGATGTCGACCCCATGCCGGCGCGCCACGGCCTGCGCGCGGCGATCCGGAGCGGCGCCGACATGCCAGTCGCCGGTGCCGGCGGAATCGATTTCGAAATTCAGTCCTCGCTCGGTGGCCTTGAGACGCAAGGCGGCCTCGGCCAGCGGCGATCGGCAGATGTTGCCGAGGCAGACGAACAATACGGCGGGCATGGTGAGCGGTCGCGATTGGGCGGCACGAATCAGTAACACAGAATGCGACACGATTCATGTACGACGGCTCCTCCCTTACCATGGGCGGATGCGTGTCTTCTCACATACCTGCTCGAATACCGAGATTGTCTGCGCGCTCGATGCGGCGCAGTGTCTGATCGGCGTCGACGACGACTCGGATCATCCCCCGGAGATCGTGGCCACGCTGCCCAAGCTCGGTCGCGATCTGGACCTCGACGTCGCCGCGGTCATCGCCCTGAAACCGGATTTGGTGCTCAGCTCGCTGACCGTGCCCGGGCACGAGCGCATCGTCGACGCTCTGGAAGCCGCCGGCATCCGCACCCTGGTCTGCGACCCGCAAAGCCTCGAAGACGTGTATGGCGACGTGCTGCGCATCGCCGCCGCGCTGGGGGTTGCGCAACGCGGAGAACGGCTGGTGACGCAAATGCGCGAACGGATGCAGCCGGTCGAGCGCACCGCACGGCCACGCGTATTGCTGGAATGGTGGCCCAAGCCGGTCATCGTTCCGGCAAGGCGTTCCTGGGCCACGGATCTGGTGGAACTGGCCGGCGGCCTCAATCCCTGGGGTGCGATGGACGCCAAAAGCAAACCACTGGAGCCGCACGAGGTGATCGCGGCGAACCCCGATATCGTGGTGATGTCCTGGTGCGGCGTCGCCGAAGCGAATTACCGGGCCGAGGTGGTGCGGCGACGCCCCGGCTGGCAGGCCGTTCCGGCGGTGGCTCACAACCGAATCTTTCCGATCACCGAAGCCTGGCTCGGTCGCCCCGGCCCTCGCCTGATGGACGGCTATGACGCGCTGAAACGCCACATTGACGCATTTGCCAGCTGAGACGGTTCAGGAAGCCGCCAGCGCTAGCGCCAGCCTTCGCGCCTTGGTGCCCTTGGATTCGTACATGTCCGCATCGGCCTGCTCGATCAGATTCGGCAATTCCCCACCGCCCGGTGGCGTGACCGCGCCACCACAACTGAAGCCGACGTAGAGTGCCTGCCCGTCGATCACCATGGGCGCATCGATGGCCTCACGCAGGCTCTGCATGCGTTCGCGCAAGGCGCGAAGATCACGCACTGAATCGACCAGTATCACGAACTCGTCCCCCCCGAAGCGCACGACGAACTCGCTGCTGCGAACGCAGCGCTCCAGACGTGCCGCGATCATCTTGAGCACCCGGTCGCCCGTTTCATGGCCGTAGTGATCGTTGATGGGCTTGAAATCGTCAAGGTCCAAGAAAAGCAGTCCGACACGGCCCTGGCTACGGCGCGCGAGACGCGCGGCCGTCTGGTAGCGGCTGCTCAACAGGCGCCGGTTCGGCAGGCCCGTCAGGGGATCGAAACCGGCCAGGCGCTCCACTTCGAGTCGATAGCGCAAATTCATCGCCAGTGACAAGCCCATGGCCAGCGAGAACGCAGCAGCCATCATCGATACGCCCAGAAGCAAGCCGACGGTCTGCGCGCCGGATACGGGGCCCGACCACAGCGACAATCCGGCATACAGGCCGCGCGTCAGACTCAGCATCCCACAGACCGCTATCGGCAAAGCCATGCCCCAGAAAATCGGGCGATCCTCACGCGAAACGCTTTGCGCAAGGCTCCAGGCCAGGCTTAAAGCCAGGATGCCCCCCCACACGGTCGTCACCAGCAGCCGCATCGCATCGTTACGGCTCGAATACAACCAGAAGACACTGACCAACAGGTAGACCAGCGCGAACGGCACGAGATAGCGCAGCAGGACCGGCGGTAGCCCCCGAAAGCGGCGCACGCCACTCAGCAGCAGTATCCAGCCACCGACCATCAGCAGATTCGGCAATAACACGATCAGCGAACGATCGGTCCAGCTCCGCAGTGCGACCCCGAACATTCCGGCGCATAGGCAGACCATGCCAGCGGTCGCGCGCAGCATGCCTGGGCTCGGCCGGCTGAGTAGCCAGCCGCCATAAAGTCCCACCGCCGCGATCAATAGATTCACGGCAATCATCGTGATCAGCGTTGAAACGTCGAGCATCGACCGCCTTCGTAATTCGTAGTGGCGGCATATTGCGGCCATGCCCGGACCGCACCGCCGCCGGGGCGGTCAAGGGTAGCGTCGGGCCGAAGACCGGCAATTCACGGGGGAGCACACCATGCGCCGGCGTACTGAGGGATCGGCACATCCCTCACGTACAATTACGGCAATGCCAGCGGACCAAGCTCGGTTGCGCGCGGCCCAGCCCTCCAGAACAACGCAATGGCCTATTCACGCATCATCGGAACCGGCAGCTATCTGCCGGACAAAGTGCTGAGCAATCGCGATCTCGAAAGCTTCGTCGATACCAGCGACGAATGGATCTTCGAGCGGACCGGTATTCGCAGCCGCCACATCGCGGCCGACGATCAGGTGTCCAGCGATCTGGCATTGCAGGCCTGCCAGCGAGCGCTGGACGCAGCCGGCATCGGGACCGACGCCGTGGATCTGATCGTCGTGGCCACCTCCACACCGGACATGATCTTTCCGTCCACCGCCAGCCTGCTGCAGGCCAAGCTCGGCATCACCCAGGGCGCCGCCTTCGATATTCAGGCGGTCTGCAGCGGCTTTGTCTACGCGCTGGCCACGGCCGACAAGTTCATCGCATCCGGGCAGTCCAGGTGTGCGTTGGTGGTCGGCGCCGAAACCTTCTCGCGCATTCTCGACTGGAGCGATCGCCGCACTTGCGTATTGTTCGGCGATGGCGCCGGCGCGGTGGTGCTCAAGGCCGGTGACGAGCCGGGCGTGATGTCCACTCACCTGCATTCGGACGGCCGTTACAGTTCAATCCTGCGCACGCCGGGTACGATCGCGCAGGGCAAGGTCGTCGGCAATCCATTCGTTGAAATGGAAGGCCAGTCCGTTTTCAAGATGGCGGTCCGGGTGCTCGGTCAGGTCACGCGGGAAGCGCTCGCGCAGCACGGGCTGCGCGGCGAGGACATCGACTGGATGGTTCCGCATCAGGCCAATGTCCGCATCATCGACACCACCGCGGAAAAGCTGGGCCTGCGTTCCGATCAAGTGGTACGGACGGTCCAGCATCACGGCAATACTTCGGCCGCCTCGATCCCGCTGGCGCTGGACGCTGCGGTACGCGACGGCCGCATCCAGCCTGGACATCTGGTGCTGATGGAAGCCGTCGGCGGCGGCCTGACCTGGGGCGCCGCACTGGTTCGCTGGTAAGCCGGCCCGGCCCGGTGGAGCGGTCGCCGGCACGGTACCGCCGGCATCGAGCGCAATGCTCAGCAATCGGCGCGGATGCGAGCGACCCGACTGGCAGGATCGACAACGATTACCGGCCATCCACGCGGTACGTCATGGGGTGGCGCCTGCGTGCCGATGCCGAGAGCGTGTTGCCGGAGCAGCGCCGAGCCTGTTCAACAAGCCTATGACGCGGCCTGCCTCTTCGACGTGGTCCGACCGGGCTAGCTGTATGCTCCCGCGCCGCGGAATCGCGCAGTCCCCTATATGGGTGATTGTCTCGACGGTCTCGGCCTGCAAGGATGCGGCCGGGGCCTGCAACGGCGATGAAATCAACTTCAGGGACAATCGAACGGCCACCAAAAACATGCGCCGGTTCGCAGTTTCAACAGACGTTTCCGAAGTAAAATCCGGCACATGGATTGCATGTGACGAGTAGCACTTCACTTGGCGCCGAGTAGGCGACAACGTATTGTTCACCTTTGGCTAAGCAAATAGATGGCTCCATACACTCGCCCTGACTGGAGCGCATGTGCGCAAACGTGGATCGCGGAAGTAGCGCGGGACCGGACTCAATGTCGGCTTCAGTTTGCAACACCACGTGGATACCCCAGACGAGCTTGGAGATATGGACGAAAGCCCAGTAAGTGCGGGTTTGCTGCGCGGCAGCAACCCAGCGTTTCAGAGAAAACTCGAAGCCTGTCTGTACGATCACCGTTCCAGGGCTTCTTCGGAGACTGACGTGTTCATGCCCGAACCGGGGCGCAACGCCACTCGTGGCGGCGCAAGCATAGAGACCCAGGACTGGTCCGCCACCCATGCGCGCTATGCCCGCTTCGGAAAGCGCGCCTTCGATCTAGCGTTTGCCTCGCTGTTCATGCTCCTGCTCGGGTTCTGGCTGCTGCCGCTGATCGGTCTGCTGATCAAACTCGACAGCCGTGGCCCGGTATTTTTCAGGCAGTTCCGCCTCGGGGCCAACGGGGTGCAATTCCGCTGCTTCAAGTTCCGGACGATGACGCACGACCCCAAGGCGGGCTTCGTGCAGGCGCAGAAAAACGATCCGCGCGTGACCCGAGTGGGCCGAATTCTGCGCAAGACCAATCTCGACGAACTCCCTCAGTTCCTGAACGTATTGATGGGCGAAATGTCCGTGGTCGGCCCACGCCCGCACGTGCCCGAACTGGATGAATTGTTCGCCGAATGCGTGCCGGGTTACTCGATGCGCACCTCGGTGTTACCGGGCGTCACCGGCCTGGCGCAGGTTTCCGGCTGCCGCGGCGAAACCCGCAGCATTCGCAAAATGACGCATCGTGTGCGCTTCGATCTGTTCTACGCACGCAACATGAGCCTGCGCATGGACATCAAGATCGTGTTCCTCACGGTCTGGCGCGCGCTGAGTGGTGACGAATACGCATACTGAATGGCGTCGCACTTCGACGCCACACTCAGTCGACCCTTGACCGCTCGATCCGGCGCTTCCGGCATGCACGATCTTTCGATGGCAGCCGATGTCTCCGTGATCATTCCCGCGTGGAATGCTGCGGCGTATATCGAAGCCGCGATTCGCAGTGCGCTGAGCCAACAGGGCGTATCGCTGGAAATCATCGTGGTCGATGACCATTCCTCGGATGATACGGCCGAATTGGCCTCTGCGATCGGCGACGCCAGGATTCAGGTCCACCGGCTGGACCGCAATCTCGGTCCGAGCGGAGCGCGCAACCATGCCATTCGTCACGCAACAGGCCGCTGGTTGGCGATCCTCGACGCGGACGATCAGTACCTGCCCGGTCGCCTGCAAGGTCTGACGAAACTCGGCGATCAGATGCAATGCGCGGTCGTCGCCGACAATCTATTGTTCGACCGCGGTTCGGCCAGCGCCCATCTACCGATGTTCCCGAACCGTGGCCCCACACCCGCGCACTTCCCGATCACTGGGCCGGATTTCATACGCGGCAACCGTCTGATGCACTCGCGCTACAACTACGGTTTTCTCAAGCCGCTGTTCAATCGCGAATTCGTGGTGCAACACGGTATCGGCTATGACGAGGGCATCGTGGTCGGCGAGGACTACCTGTTTTTGCTTGAAAATCTGCTCTGCGGGGGCGCCTGCCTGTTCAGTGAAACCCCTGGCTATCTCTATCGGATTCACGAGGTTTCGGTGTCTTCACAAAAGCTGAGCCGCGAACGCATCCGCCTGATGCTGGAGGCCGATGAGCGCCTGCTATCCCGCTACGTACTGGATGGCGAGCTTGCCCTGGCACAGGCCGAGCGGCATCGCAGCCTGCTCGATGCCGATGCCTATGTCGCAATGGCGGACGGATTGAAGTCCAGGCAGTTCGGTACGTTCTTCAGATACGCGGCACGGCGTCCGGCCGCCCTGCGCCACTTCCGCCAGCCACTGCGCGACCGTGTCGCGCGGCTGGCTGCCCTGCTCAGGCAGGATCGCGCCGTTACTCCAGACTAGTCGTCCTCCCATGAGAAGGAGAAGGCTACGGATATGAGGTGCGAGCCGAACCGATGAGTGCCCTTCTCCCTCCGGGAGAGGAAGCAAATCGTTCTTGGCAGTGCCCGCAACGATCAAGGGAGCGGACTATCGGCCACGGTCGCCGCTAGCATCATTTCCGTCCGCAGATGCCCGAGGAATCCTCTGCATAGGCTGCTGCGCTCGTTCCGGTTGCGCAGAGGCACCCTAGAACTGAGCACGCACCCGCAATCCAACGATATTGGCGTTGTAACCTTGATCCGGCTGATCGGAATGGCGGTCCCGGTACTCACCGAATAGCGCGAGATTCAGCCAGCGCCGGGCATCCCAGCCCACATCCAACCTCACCGAGCTGCGGTAGTCCTGTCGGCCAGCCTGCGCCGATGCGCCCGAGATCGAATCCTGTTCAAAGACGCTGCGCGTCCACAGATATTGTCCTTCGACCCGGGTCTTGCCGCTGGGGCGCCAGACGAGACCGGTACTGACACCGGTTTCAGTCAGGGAATTGGCCCCGGCAGAATAGCTGCTGACGCGGCGAAACAGCTCGGCGCTGAATGAGGTCTTGCCGCTGATCGCACGGGTATAGCCCAATGAACCGGTCAGACCGGACGTGTCCTGCCCGGTACTGTCTTCCTGGCGGCTGGAGTAGCCCAGCGAGCCGTTCACGCGATTCTGCTCGTCGCGAACATATTCGGCGGTGAACTGAACCGTGGTTTCATCGAAACTCGATGCGTCCGGAACACCGGAGTACTCGCCTTCGACATACTGCACCAGTATGCCGGCGGAGACGCTCGCAAAGCCGACGTATTTCAGGGCCAGATCGGCCTTGTCCTCGACGAGCTGAAACGATGGATATTCGGGCAGCGGCAATTCCAGCCAATGGCGCCCGCCACCGGCCTCGACGCGCCACTTCGGCGTGACCATGAGATTGGCGCCCGCCTCCAGATTCCGTTCGCGTTGCAGACTGGGCAGGCTGGTATCGAGATCGGCGAACGATGCCAGGCGACGCTCGTTGGTATATCGAATATCCCCGTCGAGGACGCTGCCCAACCGCCACAAGTACGCCGCCGCGATACGATGCTCATCGTGGTCCACGCTCGAGAATCGGTCGTATTCGACACGGCGTCCCTCGGCGTCGAATTGCAGTTGCTGGCGGCTCCACTCGAAGCCTGAGCGAAATCCGGCGACCCCGGTGACCGCGGAGTCCGACCTTTCCTCGGTGCCACGCTGTTCAAGTGCCTCGCGATCACCCGACTCCTCGAACAGGTTCGAGTTGTACTCGTATTGCACCTCGGCAAACGGCTCGAACGTGGTTTTCGCGTCAACAGCAAATGGCAGCAGCATGGCGCCGAGCATCACGTAGCGGGCGCTGCGATGCGCTCCTGGACGCAGGACAGGGTACAGCGGCGGGTCGCATCTGGGGGCAAAATCGAGATCGGCGGCGGCCACGAGGCTCTCTCTGGTTTGTTGTGTGGTTTGTACAGCTGTGGTCCGCCGAGGTGCGGCGATGCGCTTTCGAGCTTTCCACTTACAGCTAATTTCAAAGGGCGACCGTAGCGCCTACATCGCATCCAGCGGCTCGGCATCAGGGTCGACGACCTCGTTCGTCGCCAGGCTGCGTTCGCGCTCGGTACGCAGCGACACGCGATACCGCGACAGCATCGGCAGCACTCTCGGCCCGCGCACCAGATAGCGGTAGGCAAGCCGGCGGGGATTCGACAGCAGGCGATATGACCATTCCAGCCCGAAGCGGCGCATCCAGGCGGGCGCGCGCTTCTCGGCGCCGGTCAGAAAGTCGACCGAGGCGCCGATGCACAGCGCCAGGCCCTGGGCGCGCCCACGTGCCGCCAACTTTTCCGCGATGATTTCCTGCTGCGGGCTGCCAACGGCCAGCAGGCAGTAGCGGAACGGGCTATGCGCCTCGACGAAACGCAGGCACTCCTCGACCGCCTCTGGGTCGTGGATGAATCCCATCGGGGGATTGTGATGAATCAGGTTTCGCAGCCCGAATCGCTGCGCCAGACATTCGGCCTGCTGGCTGCTGGCACCGATCAGCACCACCGAATCGTCACTCGATACGATGTGCGAGAGCAACCGTTCCGTGAGATCGCTGCCGGTGCAGACCGGCAGGCGAATACCACGCAGCAGGCGAAGACTCAGGGCGACGAACTGGCTGTCGAGCAGCACGAACGTGGCATGCGCATAGGTCTGCCGTAGACGATCGTCTTCGCCCAATCGAATCAAATGATCGGTGTTCGGTGTCACGACATAGCCGAAGCGCGTCTGGCCGAAATCGGCGACCACGCCCGTGAAGCTTTCAAGATCGTGATTGTCGAACTGAAATGCCGGAATCGACATGCAACTGCCCCGTCCATGGAGTGAACCGGCACCGAGTTGACACGCCTGTGGCTGAGTCCGCGATGAACGGACCGCAGCCGATATCACTCCCGCGACTGCGTGGCCGAAGTTCAGCCAGGCTTCAGGGCATACGCGGTGCAATGCCGTCAACTTGGGGCAGACGTACGGTCGAGTTCTCCATGTCAGACGGCACAAAAGGTGCTCGACGACGGCTCGTCGGACTGGATTTGGGGTTTATGCCCTCCAAGCAGGATATTCGTTCAGTAGCAGATTCAGGTGCCGAAACCGGGGGGCGTCAGACCCGCATGTACGAGGCAGACTGATAGGAGCACCCGCATGGATGCAACACCAATTCACCAGCGACACGCTCGCCGATCGTCGCGCTTCGGCATGGCCTGCCTGCTCGGCGGACTGCTCATCGCCTCCGGCGCGCAGGGACAAACGAGCATCGAGCCACAAGACACCGGAACACAGATTGCCTCGAAATCATCCCCGCAGCCACGGGGGTTTTCCCTACAGCTGGCGCCGAACCTCTCCAACCCGCCGACGGAGCCGGCCCTGAGCCAGGCGAGTCGATCGCCGCTGACCCCGGCGCAGGGCGGTTCCCAGTCAGACAACGACACACCCGCGTTGCTGGAACTGGGCAGCGGCGACGCCGTGGAGGTCAAGGTGTTCGGCCGCCCCGAGTTCGATACCACCACCTATGTGGCCGACGACGGCACGATCACGGTGCCGCTGGCGGGGCCGGTCTATGTCAAGGATCTGCCACCAGCTGCCGCGGCGCAGAACGTCGCAGCGGCGCTGAAGGATGGTCAGTACCTGATCGATCCGCAGGTCAGCATCCGGCTTGTCGAATTTCGCAGCCAGCAGGTGTCGGTACTCGGCGAGGTCCGTAGTCCGGGACGATTCCCCATCGATTCGCGGATGACCATCCTCGACATGTTGGCCCAGGCGGGTGGCATCGCCGAAACCGGGGCCGACGAGATCTATCTGCTACGCACCGGTCGCGACGGCACGGTTGAACGCCACGCGGTCGACCTTCAGGGGCTCGTCAATGAAGACGGTGTCGTCCCGACCTTCGTGATCCACGGTGGTGATTCGATCGTGGTTCCCAAGGCCAAACACTACTACGTGTACGGCGAGGTCCAGGCTCCCAACATGTACCGGCTGGAGTCGGGCACTACGGTCGTGCAGGCGATTTCCCGTAGCGGCGGTCTGACCGAGAAAGGCAGCCCCAACCGCATCGAAGTCAAACGCAAGAACGCCGACGGCGAGTACGAAACCTATGACGCCGAGCTGACCGACGTTCTGCAAAGCGACGACATCGTCCGAGTCAAGGAACGCATATTCTGATGGCCGACAGCCGACTGCCCGTACCGCACGTGACCGCAGCGTCTCCACAGGAGTACGCGGCGATTCCCCAGGCCTACGCCTCGCCCGGGATCTCCCTGCAACAGATTTTCAGCATCGTGTGGGCGTATCGCCGCATCACGATCGGCGTGGTGCTGGCGGCGGTCGTGATTGCCGTGATCGTGACCAAGCTGTCGCCGCGCAGCTATCAAGCCACGGCGACCCTGATGGTCAATTACGAGGTCAACGATCCGCTGGGTGGCAAGGACTTCCCGGTCGGCCTGATGGGCAGTTACATGTCCACTCAGATTCAGTTGATCAAGAGTCCGGCGATACTGATGCCGGTCGTCGATCGGCTCGACCTCGCCAACAACGAAGACTACGTCGCCGGATTCGATGGCGAGCACGGCACTGCCGAGCAATGGGCCAAGGATCAGCTCGCACGCAAGCTGATCGTCGACCAGGGCGAATGGGGCAGCCAGCTCATCTACATCGGTTATGTGGCGGACAGCGCGCCGGAGGCCGCCCGGGTCGCCAACACGGTCGCCGAGGTTTATGCGGAACAACAGTCGCAGCGGCTGAACGGACCGGCCAGCGAACGCGGACGCCGCTACACCGAGCAGCTCAAGACGCTGCGCGCACAGGTCGACGAGGCACAAAACCAGCTGACCGAGTTCCGCCAGCGCACCGGCCTGCTGGGTAACGAGGATGATATCGACCTGGCCCTCGAACGGCTCTCGAACCTGCAGCAGCGCCTGCTCGAAGCACAGCAACAGCATCGGGCCGCGCAGGCGGCGCTGATCGGCGCACCCGGCACCCGGAATTCGGTTGTCGACTCGCCGTCGGTGCGCGATCTGCGCAGCGAAATCGCCAGCAAGCGTGCGCGCCTCGCCGAATTGCAGACCACGCTTGGCCCTCGCCATCCGCAGATCATCGAATTGCAGTCGCAGCTGGCCTCGGCACAAGGCGCGCTGAATGCCGAAACCCAGGTCTATACCGGCAATGCGCAAACGCAGGTCGACTCGGCTCGAAAACTGGAAGCACAGCTGAGCGCAGCGGTCGACGCCGAACGGGCGAAGGTGCTGAAGCATCGCAAGCTGGTCGACGAAAGCGCCCAGTACGAGCTCGCGCTCAAGTCCGCGCAAACCCTGTACGAACGGGCGCTGGACGGTTATGACCAGATCGCCCTCAGCTCGGGCGGCGACTACAACAACGTCAGCACCGTCAGCGAGGCGACCCCGCCGGTGAAACCCACCAAACCCAAGCCCTTGCTGAATCTGGCGGCGGCGCTGGTGCTTGGTGGCTTCTTCGGGCTGATTGGCCCGATGGTCTACGAGTTCTTCTTTCGGCGCGTACGTTGCCGCGACGATTTCGATCGTGATTTCGGGGTGCCGGTACTCGTCGAGTTCGGGCCCCATCCCATGGGAGCAAGCGCCTGATGAGTACCGCCATGGCCAGTGATCCCAATGCCAGCAACCGTCTGCTGGAAAACGCGCTGATCCGCATCTGCAAGCTGACCGACCGGCAGGTCCAGGAAATCATCAGCACACAGCGCGAGAACAATGAATCCTTCATCGATGCGGCGAAACATCTCGGTTATGCGACCGAGACTGACGTCGAGCGTGCACTTGCCAGCTGCCGTCGCATCGCGCTGGTCGAAAAGAAGGCACTGAGTCCCAGCGAACAGCTGCGTCTGCTGCACGACCCCTACAACGAACACAGCGAAAAGGTGCGCGCCCTGCGCACCGAGTTGCTGCTGCGTCCAGACACCGCCGGCCGCGCCAACGCCATTGCCGTGCTCAGCCCGGGCGCCGGCGAAGGGCGCTCGCTGCTGGCCGCGGAGCTGGCGATTTCCTTCGCCCAGCTCGGCCAGTCGACCCTGTTGATCGACGCCGACTTTCGTCATCCGCGCCAGCAGGTCCTGTTCGGCTCCGACAGCACCAAGGGCCTGTCGCAGGCCATCGCTTCCTCGGGGAGCACCCACATGCAGGCCGTCGAGGGTCTGCCGCACCTGTCCGTGCTGACCACCGGCGAGATTCCGCCCAGCCCGCTGGAATACTTGTCCGACGGACGCTTCGGATTGCTGCTGGACGACCTCAGCCATCGCTACGACCACATCGTGGTCGACACCCCGTCGGCCAGCGGGACGTCCGACGCACTCGCGATCGCCACGCTGGTAGGTCGCGTCCTGATCCTCGGTCGCGCCAATCACACGCCCTACAAGGCCACGCGCGAAATGATGCGGCGGCTGGCCGCGTCCCGGTCGCAGGTCCTGGGCGCGGTGCTGAACCGCTACTAACAACCCAGCGCGAACATCGCCATGTCTGCTGCCGCCCCATCGATCGAGCGCACAGGAGAACAGCCGTGAGCGCCGATACCGGATTGGCGCAAGCCAGCTGGATTCGCGACGACCGCCATGCCCCGGTCCTTACGGGCCTGGTCTGGCTGCTGCTGGTGCTGATGATCGTGCCGGATGGTTTCGACTATGCGGGCCTCGCCACCGGCACCATGCCGGCGTCCGGCAGCGCCGGCAGCCGTCTGCTCTGGCTGGGCTTGCTCGGGGCCGGCTTCACGTTCGTGCTGTGGCGCGTCCGCATCGGCATTCTGGTATTGCGCTGGACCAATCCCTTTCTACTCGCGTTCGTCGCGCTGGCGATACTCAGCGTCGCCTGGTCGATCGAACCCGGCGTGACGGTCCGTCGCCTGATCCGCCTCGGCACGTTTCTCGGCATCAGCATCGCCTTCGTCTCCGTGGCGTGGCACCGCAGCCGATTTCAGGAAGTGGTACGCCCGATCCTGAGCCTGTTGCTGCTCGGGTCGCTGATCTTTGGCGTGCTCAGCCCGGACCTCGCGATCCACTCGGCCGATGAATCGGGCGAACTGGCCGGCGCCTGGCGCGGCCTGACAAATCACAAGAATACCCTGGGTGCACTCGCCGCGATGGGTCTGCTGTTCTGGGTGCATGCGGCACTGACGCGCGAAACACGCCGCCTGCACAGCCTTGCGGGCTGCCTGATCGCCGGAAGCTGTCTGATACTCTCGCGCAGTTCCACCTCCTTGCTGAGCGCGGTGTTCGCCTGCGTGCTACTGGCCATGCTGTTGCGCCCCCCGCGCAGCCTCGGCCCGTACATGCCGTATCTGGTCGGCATCTTCGTGACGCTGCTGCTCGCCTACTCGCTCGCGGTCCTTCGCCTGGTGCCAGGACTCGAAGTCCTGCTCAAGCCCATCGTCATGCTGACCGGCAAGGACCTGAGCTTCACCGGCCGCAGCGATATCTGGGCGATCGTCACCGAACACATCCGTTTTCGCCCACTGCTCGGCAGTGGCTATGGCGCCTACTGGATCGGACCGCTTCCGTCGTCACCGTCCTACGAGTTCGTGCGCAAGCTCTACTTCTATCCGGGCTCGGCGCACAACGGCTATCTGGAAATCGTCAACGATCTCGGCGCGGTCGGCCTGCTCGTTCTGCTCGCCTATCTGCTGATGCACATCGTGCAATCGCTACGCATGTTCGAGTTCGACCGGGCACAGGCCTCGCTGTACCTCGGTCTGTTCTTCGAACAGGCAGTGGCCAATTTTTCCGAATCGCACTGGCTCAGCGTGACGACATTCGCCTCGGTCATCATCACGCTGTCCACGTTCGCCCTGGGCCGCGGCCTGCTGGAGCGACGCCTGCACCAATACTTCGGCCGCCCACAACCGCGCGCCGCCCTGCGCGAGCCGCCGGCCGTGCCACCGACTCGTGCACCACTGCTGGGAGGACGCACCCGATGACCCCCGCCAAACGCCCGGGCACCATTCCCTCGCTCGACGGCATCCGCGCAATCGCGGTGTCGCTGGTGTTCTTCGCACACAGCGGCCTGGAACATCTGATCCCCGGTGGGCTCGGCGTCACCGTGTTCTTCGTGCTCAGCGGCTTTCTGATCACCACCTTGATGCGCATCGAATACGACAAGCTGGGACGCATCGACTTTCGCGGCTTCTATCTGCGTCGTGTGCTGCGCCTGGCGCCGCCGTTGCTGGTGGTGGTGGCCGCAGCGCTGGTTCTGTCACAACTGAATATCATCGAAGGCGACTTCTCGGCGACCGGGCTGCTCGCGGTACTGTTCTACTTCGGCAACTACTTCGTCATCGCCAAGGATTTCGCCGATCTGCCGGCCGGCATCGGCATCGTCTGGTCGCTCGCGGTCGAGGAGCACTACTACCTGTTCTATCCGCCGCTGGCCCTGCTGCTGCTGCGGCTCGGTCGCGTACGCCTGTCCGCCACGGTGCTGGCAGGCTTGTGCCTGGCGATCCTCGCCTGGCGTTGCTGGTTGAGCGCTCAGGGCGCGCCCGAGGCCTATATCGAAATGGCGAGCGATACCCGCATCGATGCGATCCTGGTCGGCTGTCTGCTCGCGCTGGGGCGCAGTCCCTGGTTGGACGCCGTACCGACTCCGAACCTGCGCCGCGACTGGGCGGTGATCCTGGTCTGCCTGAGCGCCCTTCTGGGCTCCCTCGCCTACCGGGAACTCTGGTTCCGCGACACGCTTCGCTACACCGTGCAGAGCCTGGCGATTGCGCCCCTGCTCTATCTGGCGGTGGCACGCGCGGATCAGCGCCCATTCCGCTGGCTCAGCGCCCGGCCACTGGTCTACATCGGCAGCGTGTCATACACCCTGTATCTCACGCACCACCTGATCCTGTTCGGAATCAAGCATCACTTTCCGCAGGCTGGCTGGCCGGCAACCACGCTCGGCGCCGCGATGCTGACGCTCGCGGCCTGCGAACTGATGCGGCGTTGGGTCGACAAACCCTGCGCGGACCTGCGTCGTCGTTTGCACAAGACGGCCACAAGCCGACCCTCGCCTCCCCGGACAAGCTCGGCAGCTCTCGAATCACCCCTCCCCGGACGCGTGCCTGAACTCAGCGTCTGCATCGCGACCTATCGCCGCGCCGATCGCCTGGACGCACTGCTCGGCGACCTCTGCCAGCAATCATTGCGGCCATTCGAGATCATTGTGGTCGACAACGACCGTGACGCCAGCGCCCGGGCCACGGTTGAACGTTGGAAAGCACAGGCACCGTTCCCGATCATCTATGACGTACAACCGGTCAAAAACATCTCGATCACCCGCAACCGCAGCGTCGAATTCGCACGTGGCGAATGGATCGCCTTCATCGACGACGACGAGCGCGCACCGACGCACTGGCTGGCCCGACTGATGCGCCACGCGCTGAGTTCAAACTACGATGGTGTGCTGGGGCCGGTCGAACCGGTATTGCCGCCGGAAGCGCCGGGCTGGATTCGCAAGGGCCGCTTCTACGATTGGGCGCGCATGCAGACCGGCACGCCCATTCCGCCCAATCAATTGCGCTTCGGCAACCTGGTTCTGCGCGGAAGTCTGTTGCGCACCGGGGCCCCACCGTTCGACGAAGCCTACGGCCTCACCGGCGGCGAGGACGGCGACCTGCTGACGCGCCTGCAACTCGATGGCGCCCGGCTGAGCTGGTGCGACGAAGCGGTCGTACTGGAACCGGTTGAATCAGCCCGTCTCAGCGCACGCTGGCTGGTGCGGCGGTCGCTGCGCGGCGGCCAGGACTTCGCGCGTCACACCCTCGCCGGCCGCTACGGCGAAGTCAGCACTGCCACGCGCGTGAGCCTGTTCGCACGCGCGCTCGGGCAAGCCGCTGTGGCCGCCGCCCTGTGCATGATCCTGTGGCCGCTGAGCCGGCATCGCGCCGTCCATTGGGCCACGAAACTGTCCGCCAACCTCGGCAAGCTCACGGTGTTCTGGGGCCAGCACTATCGCGAATATGCCTGAACGATCGATCACCCATCCGTCGGCATAAACCACTCTACCCCGCTCCCAATGCCCTTCATTGACCTGATCCTGCTGCTGATCGCCATTCCGGCGACATTGAGTTGCGCCTATCTGGCGCTGCTCACCATGCTGTCGGCGCAGCCTCCCCCACCAGAGCGTTCATTGCGCTGCCTGCGTTTCGACGTGCTGGTGCCCGCACACAACGAATCGGCCGGCATCGTGCGCACGATCGACAATCTCAAGACACTGGACTGGCCGCAGGACCGCTACCGCCTCATCGTCATCGCTGACAACTGTGACGACGACACCGCAGAGCGAGCACGCAGCGCTGGCGCCGTGGTGATCGAACGGACCGATTCGAGCTTGCGCGGCAAAGGCCACGCGCTCGCCTTTGCATTCGCGCGCAGTATCGAGCAGTCCTGGGCCGACGCCGTGGTCGTGGTCGATGCGGACAGCGTGGCTTCGGCGAATCTGCTGGAAGCCTGCGCGGCCCGGATCGAAGCGGGCGCCGCCGCCGTACAGGTTCACTACGGCACCTTGAACCCGGACGCCTCCTGGCGTACGCGCCTGCTGTCGATCGCCCTGGCGGCGATACACATCCTGCGTTCGCGCGCACGCGAACGGCTCAAACTGTCCTGTGGCATTCGCGGCAATGGCTGGTGCGTTACGCGAAGCACTCTGGCCAGCGTACCGTATGCCGCCTATTCACTGACCGAGGATGTCGAGTTCGGCATCGACCTCGGCCTGGCCGGGCGACGCGTTCACTACGCTGACGAAGCACAAGTGCTCGGCGAGATGGTCGCCAGCGAGAAGGCCTCACGATCGCAGCGCCAGCGTTGGGAATCCGGTCGGCTTCAGTTGCTGCGTGCACGCGGCTTGCCGCTGCTGTGGCAGGGGCTGCGACGTCTCAGCCCGATGTGCATCGATCTTGCGCTGGATCTGCTGGTGCTGCCGCTGTCACTGATCGTGGTCAATGCGGTGCTGCTGAGCGTGCTCGGCGGCGCCGCCACCTGGATATTTGCCAGCTCGATCAGCTGGCCGATCCTGGGCCTTGCCTGTCTTGCAGGCGTTGCACTCTATGTGTTGCGCGGCTGGCAACTCAGCGGCACCGGCCTGCGCGGCCTGATGGACCTGGGACGGGCACCATGGTTCGTGCTCTGGAAACTGATATTGATGGCGCGCAACCGAACGACGCAGCACTGGGTTCGCACCGAGCGCGAGCAGACGTGAGTGCCCCTTCCCCGCGGACACTCTTTGTCCGCATGTTCAGCAGCGCAGTCGTCGATCAGGCTGTGCTGTCCGCCGCCAACCTGCTGGTGGGCGTGCTGCTGATCCGGCGCTCCACGGACCTGGAGTACGGCTGGTATGTGCTGGTCTGGAACGCGCTGCTGTTGCTGACCGCACTGCAGAACGCGTTTATCGGTCCGCCCATGGTGGTCCGCATGTCGCAGCTGGACGCCGCAGGACGCGGCGACCTGACGGCAAGCCTGTTCCAGGAACAGCGGCGGCTCTATTTCGCCGTTGCCGCAATGGCCGCGGTCGTGATCGGTTTTGGCGCTCAGGCCGGCTGGATGGGTGGCAATATCATGTGGATATTGCTGGCCGGCGTGGTCGCCGCCCTGTGCTCGCTGCATCGCGAGATGTTGCGTCTGGTACTGCATGCCTATCGCCGCCCCGAAGCCGTGCTCGGCGCCGATATTCCCTACGTGATCCTGCTCATCAGCGGCGCTGCGCTGGCGACGATCACACCGATGCCGGCCGCAGCAACCGTCTCCGCATTGGGCCTCGCGGCTGCGGTCGGATTCTGGTTGCTGCGGCGGCGCGTGCTCAGCAGTCACGCCTGGACTCCCGGCGGCGCACCCGGAATCCTGCGCAGCATCGCGCCCATGGGGCTGTGGTCGGCCAGCGGTGCCGGCATTCACTGGACCTTCGGTCAGGGCTACAGCTATCTCGTGGCGGGCGTACTCAGCGTGGAGGCCGTGGCCGCGATCGCTGCGGCCCGGCTGCTGATGATGCCGATCAACCTGCTGTCGAGCGGCATTCGGTCGCTGATGCTGCCGCTCACCTCGGGCTGGCTCCATGCGCACGGCGCACCCACGGTGATCCGCCGCCTGACACTGTTCGCAGCCGGCATGGCGACGATCTCGCTGTGCTACTTCGCGGTCATGTGGCTGCTGCGCGACTGGATCTTCGGCACCGTGCTCAACAAGCACTTCGACAGCCGCGACCCCTTGCTGCTGATGTGGTCAGCCATCTTCCTGCTGACGGTCATTCGAGATCAGATCGTCTACCTGCTGGCCGCGCGCGAGCGCTTCCGGATCATGGCCGGTCTGACCTTGGGAAGCGCCCTGCTGTCGATCCTGATCAGCTACTGGGGCATGTTGCAATACGGCCAGGTCGGCGCGCTGCTGGGGATGCTGGTGGGCGAAGCAGTCAGTCTGACCGGTACCATCGTGCTCATCATGCGCGAGTCACGCATACGGCAGGAATCGCTGGCCCCGGCGTGAGGCTGCGCTACTTCGACCATTCGGTATGCAGGTAGCCCTGCTCGTCGAAGCGATAGCGGCCGTCCAGCCAACCCTTGCCGAACAGCACCAGCACATCATCGTAATAGTTCGTCGACTTGCTCAGGCGGGCCTGGGTCCGATCCCGCTTGAGTCGCGACAGCTGCTTGTCGAGCAGTTTGTCCTCGCCGATGACCTTCAGGAACGGCAGGACCGCGCCGGAGAATCCGATCGGGGCCCAGTCGTTCGGCACCGGCTGCCCACTGACCGGATCGAGCTTTTCGGGCGGTACGCCCTTTTCCCGGATCAGCTCCACGAACGGTGCCAGTAGCTTGAGCTGCGACTTGCCGTCCGCACCGGACATCGCCGCCCACATGTAGACCCTGATCGCGTCGTAACTCCCGGCCGGCTCGCGCTCGGTATCCGGAAACACCTGGTCTTCGCTGTCCACCACCAGTGTGTCCGGCGCTACGCCGGCGCTGAATATCCGGGGACTCATGCGCAGGTAGTTGCGCAGAATCGCCAACCAGGGGCCGTCCGGGTCACGTGTCGCCAAGTACCGGAACTGGAACGGCGGGATATAGGATGGATCGATTTCGTAGCGGCCATCGGCCAGGGCAAAACCCACTGGCGCCGGCAAAAGCAGTGCACCGGTCTTGCCGGCGACCACCGTTTCCTTTTCGGCAATCAAGCGGATCAGCTTGCGGCCCGTGGCCTCGTACTCCGGCACGCCCCACAGACGTCCCGCTTCCAGCAGCGAATGCGCGACCCATAAATCGCCGTCTGCCGCGGAGTTGGAATCGACGGTGCGCCAGCTGCCGTCCTCGTGCCGCCCCCAATGCCAGGCCGGCAGCATGTCACCCAGTCGGCGTTCGGCGAGATTGAGATGGGTCCACTGCAGAATCGCGTCGAAGCGTTCGCGATCATTCGCGACCAAAGCAAAGAACAAGGCGTAACCCTGCCCTTCCGACGTGCTCTTCTGGCCGAAGGTGAGATCAATGACCCGTCCATCCTGCTGGATGAACCGATCCTTGAAGTGTTGCCAGTCGGCCCAACCGTCATCGCGAGCCGAGGAACAGGCGCTGGCGAACACGATGATGCTCAGCCAAATCCCATGAAAAACGATACGGAACACGAAGTTCAGACTTGCCACCAACGATACCCTCAGAACGAGATTTCGCACCCTCGGCGGGTGCCTGCGCTCATCCTGCTAGGCTGAACCTCAAAGGTAAAGCGCGATGCAGGGATCTGCATCGCATCGCGCGACGCCAGCGGCGTTCGCGCGCCTGAATTCAGGCCGCCAATCCGATGCGTGCGACCGATTCCTTGTCCGACTGGGTCTTCGCTGCGGCCTGCGAAACGGAGTCGTCACCGGACCGCGGTTGGCCTTGGCCACTGACGGTCTGGCGGGCATCGATCATCGCGACCGCGCCGCGCAAGGCCAGAACCTGGCGTACGCCCGGCAATCGATAGATGAATTTCTTGAGCAGCGACATCAATGTTCTCCAGCCCTGTGAGCACCTGCCGAGAGTCTAGAACAAGGTTTTTGCGCCACCGCGCCCACACCGATCAGCGGTTAGCGCGTTCCGATGGACGGACGCGCGAGACATGAATCAGTTGCTGGGCCACCCTACCTGCCTGCTCTCAATCTCTGGAACGCTGCGAAGCGCCCCCCGAGTGGGGACAATGGCACAGACTTTTCATTTTCTCAATTCATGACTTTTACACCCGTACTCTATCGGGACCAGCAGTTTTCCGGACGGGTGCCCGAGGCCAGTTTACGGCCGCTCGCCCCCAGACAGAGGCTTCCGCAAACGGTATCGCTGGCCTGCGAGGCAACCGGCACGGCCAGGATCGAGTAGTTCGTCGTGCTGACGGTCCCGGTACTGGGGCAAGTGTTCGTCAGGCCGCCGGACAGACTGATTCTGTAGATGCTGGAGGTCTGTTCACTTGCGGACAGTGTCCCATCGGACGCCAGATACAGGGTCGCGGCGGCATAGCCCAGTGCGCTGAGCGTGCCGGCGTAGCCCTTGCGATCCACGAAGTACCCTTCCTGACGCGAGGCAATTTCGCTCAGGGCGCCCTTGGCCGCGGTACGGTTGGCGCGCAGCACATAGCCGCGATAACTGGGGTAGGCGATCGAGGCAAGAATCGCCACGATCGCCACCGTCACCATCAGCTCGACCAGACTGAATCCGCCTGGCCTTGAACCCGGCTGCTTCATTGCAACGCCTCGTCGCCCCGGCGTTCCCGCCAGTACACATCGTAGAAGCGGCGGGTTCTCAAAGGAAACGTCTCCGTGTTTGCGGTGACGGCCCGGCCCAGGGTATCGAACTGCCCGCTCAATCCCGGCGTGGCGCTCAAGGTGCTGCGCGCATCGCCGTCGCCATCGTCGGCAAACTGGCTCAGGTCGACTGGGCGGCTGTCGCTGAGCGATACCGCGTAGAACCTGCCGTCGCCTTCACGCGGCTCGCAGCTGGCCTCATCGGGATCAGTCGGCAAATAGCTGCTCAGGAAAACCACGCCGCCGGAAGTCAGAGGCTGAGACAAGGCTTTTTCACCGGCGCCAGTCAGGCTCAGCTTCCAGCCGTTCGACAGATCCTTGCCGTCGGCACAGTTCGCCTGCCCGCTCGCGCAGGCTTGCGTGAGATCGACGAAATCGGCCTGCTGGGCCAGTCCGCTTTCGGTATCGATCAAGTCATCGACCATCTTGCCTGAACGAATCCGTGTATCGCGGTACATGTACAGATAGTCGTTGGTGGCCGTGCTCAGCGGCGCCGCGCGGTTGCCGCTTGCGAATACCACGGCATCGAACACGCCGTTATCGTCGCGGAACGGAACATAATCCGGTGCCTGGAAGAACCGGCGATCATCCGCGAGGCTCGCTGCCTGATCACTGTGGTTGTGGCGTCCCACGCTGGCGAGCGGACCGTAGGTCCAATCCGCCGGATCGCTGCCGGGCAGGTCTGCACGCCACAGGCGGCCACCGGTATCCAGGCCATAGAGCCGGTCGGTATAGCCGTCGCCATCGCTGTCCACCAGCGACAGGTCCGCCGCGATGCTGTCGGCGATCAGCGGATGCCGGAAACTGCGGTTCGCGCCGTTCCAGGCCATCGTGGCCCCGGTCTCGGTCCGCCAGATCAGCTCGCCGGTGAGCGCATCGACGATGTATACACCCTTGCCGGCCAGGTCATCGCTGCCGACGGTTCCGCTCATGTCCTTGTACAGCGATTCGTTGGCGCTGCCATGTCCGCCGTAGTAACCGCCCCCAAAGATCAAGACATCGACTGCTTCCGCCGCACCGTTGCGCTCCAGCCTCAGTCGCCCGACTTGCGGCGCCGAGGTGCTCATCGCCAGACTCGCGTACCAGGCCTGCCCGCTGCTGACGCCACCGCTGGCGCGATACAGACCATCGGCACCGATCCTCCACAACAGTTCAGGATTGTCCGGATCGGTCACGTCGAGCGCGTAGATGTAACTGCTGCCAGCGAATTGCAGGTTGGCGCCGCGGCCGACGCCGAAGAACAGATAGGCGTGATCATTTGCGTTGCTGCTTTCGATCTTGCCGTCCCCCGGTGAATGTCCGCTGCTGTCACGGTCGATCAGCAGGACCGATGGCGCACCATCGACACCGTGCGGAATCGGGCCGCCCGGCTGATTGTCGCGCAGTACCTTCTGCGTCTTCATCAAGACACGCGGCATGAACGCCCAGGCCTCGACGCCGGACTCCGCACCGCCGCTGTTGGTGTTGCGCAACATGCGCAGGAAACCGTCGGCGGCACCGTAGACCAGACGCACATCCGGGTTGTCGTCGCTGTAGCTGCCGCGTGCGCCATAGTTGATCGCCACCGGGCGCGAATGCAGCACCGCGCCGTGCATCCACTCGCGCCCCTTGAGACTGCTGGACGTCCCCTTGCTGGCACTGCTGGTGCCGACCTCGAAGCCTCGGACATACAGCAGCAGCTCCTGGGCTTCGCTTGCGTTCGCCGCCCCGAGATCGGGCTGCAGTTCGGCCATCGTGTCGCCGGCGTCGGCGTCCAGGCCCCTCAGGCTCAATGCGCCATTGAAGCTGGCGCGATGATCGTAGAAGAGCTTGCGCTTGCCATTGCTGTTGGAACGACCGGGATTGCCGCCGCCACCGTACTGATAACCGGGTATGCGCTGGCCGGCACCGCCGAGCGTCGCATCGCGACCGTCGCCGCTGCGGCCACCAAGCTTGCCGCCGGTCTCGGTCCAGAAACTCAGCGCGCCGGGTTTGATCCGGCCATCGTCCGCGATCGCCTCGTCGCCGTTGACGTCGACGTAGCTGTAACTGCCATTGTCCGATTCAAGCGCCAGTTTCTTGAGGTTGCCATCCCAGCGTGGATGCATGTCCTCGGCCGGCCGGAACAGGCCGAAGTAGGCGTCGCCGGTGACCCGCCCGGGTTGGCTCAGGTCGAAGGTTTGGCTCGGCGTCAGCAAGGAGGCGTCGACCACCAGCGTCGGTTGCAGCAATTGCGCGGCGGTCTTGCCTAGATTGAGCAGGCCTAAGTTGTTGGCATAGGTCGTCACATTGGCGCCGACATTCACCAGAGCGTCGAAGCTGGACAGGTTTTCCTGAACGATGAAATGCGAGCTGAGGGTCACCGTGTGACCGGTGCCGTCATCGAAGCCGATTTCCTGGGCCTCGCGCACCAGATCCACGAAGGCGATATCCCCTCCATTGACCGCACCCGGGAAAAGCTCAGCGAGCCGCGCATCGGATTCTGTATCGACCACACTTTGGGTCAACTGGATGTTGAGCACGTTGGCCGTACGGCATTCGAGATCAGGACGCTGATAGTGGCCGCCGGATTCGATGCCGTGATCGCGACCGATCAAACCGGTAAGACCATCCCAGCGATCCAACGGCGCGTTGTAGACCTCACCGCCCGACAACAGCTGCGCGATCTCGACGTAGACTTCTTTGCCCTGGTACGGAGGCAATAGCTGCGTCGGCGAGGTCACGGCGGTGGCCAGGGTCGCGGTCAAGGCATCACCGATATTCGACAGATCCAGGATATTGCCGAGCAGATTGCCGACATAGGCGAGCACGTCGACAACCGTACCGTCGTCAATTAGCGGTGTCGGACCCAACAGGAAGTAGGCGCCATTGCTGCAATTCGGCGTTTCCCTTCGAGTCATGGCGATCGCCGCTTCGTCGCCGAACGCGCAGTCTGCGGCGCCGTTGCCGGCCGCGTTCGAGCGGTCCGCATGCGACACCATGATCGCTACCTCGGAATCGATCAGCTGGTTGAGGATCGACTCCAGCAGTCCAATCAGTCCGATCTGACCCAGATTGAGAACCCCGGAGACCGTGGTATTCAACAGGCCGATCACGGTTTGCGGAAGTTGGCCCACGACCGTGGTCAACAGGGGATCGACCAATCCCGAGACAAGTTGGCCGATGAAACCATCAAGCGTGGCCTCCACGATCGGGCCGACGATCGGAATGGCCAAGATCAAACCCACGGTGGCGCAACTCAAGGTGGAAATGCCGCCCAGCAAGGGTTTCAGCAAAGGACCAAGCACCGGCAGCGTGCCGATCGGTGAGTCCAGCCCGAGCAGACCGTAAAGATCACATAGCTCAAGTGCCAGATCGCCTTTGTCATCATCCGCGCCGAACAGGAGATCGGTGAGAAACTGCTCGGGGTCATCGGTCAGCCCGCCCAGCAGCTCGTCGAGTAGCAGTGTGTTCTGCAGATCAAGGCACAGCTGCGGATTCTGCAGGCTGTCCGGGTTGCTGGTCGGCGTCACCAGGCCGGTACTGTCGCAGATGCCGAGCAGGTTGAGATCGAGCACCAGGATCGTCAGCGGCTTGCGCAGCGGGCTGTCGCTGGCATTGGTGTAGATGTCGATATCGTCGGCGAACGCGGCCGGCACCGCGCAGACAAGCCCCACGATCAATGCGATGAATCGGCTCCGTGCGGTTTTCATGCCCCCCCCTATCGCACCGTCAGGCCGGCGCGCGTATCAAGCTTGACGTAAACCCCCTGCGCCACCTCGGCTCCACCCAGCGCCCCCTGGCTGCGGTCGAAGCCCGCCGTCACCGTGAACCCGGCGAGTTGGTAGCGCAGCCCGCTATCACCTTCGCGCAGTGCCGACATCGGCGCGAAGTCGAGTCCTCCGACGGCATCGCGATGTACCGACGTGTATGCATGATCCGCCAGAATCGAGTCGGGCAGGTCGATCAAATCGGGGCCGTTGTTCGGACACTCGAAACCGTATTCGGATTCCAGCGATTCGATGTCCAGATCTGAAGCCACGTAACAGGACTGGACATAGTCGGAGCCCGGCCGCACCTCCAGGTATCGGGCATCGGCCAGCACCGATTCCAGGATCGACTGCGCGCTCTGCGCAGCGGCCATCCGGCTTTCGTCGTTCAAAGCCAAGCGCAGGTCCACCCGCCCGGACCGCATCGCGACCAGACTCAGCAGGGTCAGCACGATCAGGAACAATAGTGCGGTCGCCAGCGCAGCACCCGACTGATGGCGCACCGCACACTTGCTGGCGAATATCCCCATATCAGGCTCCCCCATTGCGCAGCTTGACCGTCGTCGAATAGATCCGCCGATAGTAGTGCCTGGCCTTGTCGACTTCGGCCGTACCCTGCGGGTCGACGACCTCGGAGGGCACGAACGGCTCGTCCTTGTCGCCAATCTGGTAGCTGTTCTGATTCGTATATGTCGCATCGCCATCACGCGAACGCACCAGCAAGGCGATCTGCGCCGTCACCGCCCGCGTCTGAAGTTCGTCTCCGGGCGTGCTGCTGTAGCGATCGGGCACTTCATCGCCATCCGTGTCGAGGCCCCAGCTGATCTGCAAGTCCTCCACGCCTTCGGCGATGCACTCGGTGTAGACACCGGTCGCTGATGCGGCAGCATCCGAAGCGCCACAGCGGGCGGTTTCACTGCCGCTGGTCCCGGAAAAGCCCGTGTGACACAGCTCCTTGCGACACAAGGCAGGCCGACCGTCGCCAGGCGTTTTCGTATAGCTGCGCACAAAATACAGACGCGGCAGAAAACGGTGAAAGCGCATCGGCGGCAGAGCCGGACTATCGAGCGAGCTCGGCGCGGCGGTCGCCGCGGCGCCCCAACGGATCAAGGTGCCGGCCACGCCGTTGGTCTGCAGGTAGAACTCATGGGGCCGGAGCGTCACATCAGCGGCGTCGGCTCCCATCTGAGCACTCGCAGCGCCGGAAACGCGCCGAATGACCAGGATGTCGGTTCCCGGCTGAATCAGCGCATCATTCAGGCAGCGCCAGCGTGATGAGGCGCTTGCGGTCTCGCTCTGATTCCGAAATTCGGCACGCAGCGGCAAATTGAATGCCCAGGATCGCGACGTGTCCGGCCCGCAGTCCTGAGACACCGGCAAAGCGTTGGTGGCCGAGGTGATGTCGTTGCCGCCGTCCAGATCCATCAGATTCGGAGTGATCACGTCGGCGTAGCGAATGCCGCCCATGTAGCCCGCCATCGTCAGATCGCGCGACAGATTGGACAGGGCGAAACGTCCCTGATCCTGCATGCCGACGATCAGATCGTTCTGGCGACTGCTGCGATTGGTCGACAGATAAACCGCAGCGATCGCACCGGTCAGCACCAGACCCAGAGTCATGCTGATCATCAACTCAATCAGCGAAAAGCCCTGTTGGCCGCGGCACACGATGGTTCCCTCAATCAAGGTAAGGGTCCGAGGCCAGAACCGGCACCGCAACAAAGCGGCGCATGCGGTCGTCGTTGCCGTCCTGATCCGGATCGTCGTAGCGGCCCAGCGCCAGCCCGCAGGTGTTGCGCGAAGGGTCGCTGGCCGGCACTGCGCTATCCGGCGGTGCGGCGGCGTTCATTCCACGCCACGCCACGACCACCCAATACACCCCGGTATCGGCTTGGATGACACAGCCGGTGGGTGACACCAGACCGCCAGTCTCGTCACCGGTCGTCGCATCGACCTGATCCTCGCCCACCAGCTTGCGGCGCCAGCGTTCCAGATCGAACACGGCCAGTTCGGCTGTGCTGCATCCGCCATCGGAGGCCGCGCAATTGGATGTGCCGGTGAGGGCCGTCACGTCGTCGGTGACATACGCCGCAAGATTCGAGGGATTGGCGCGCATGCGCTCCGCGATGTCCTGCACCAGGGCTGCGGCGGTGGTGCGCTGCAAGGCTTCGTAGTTGACCCGCTTGGCCACGACCTGAAGATTGGCGACTCCGAGCAGGCCGACACCGGTGACGAAGATCGTCACCAGAATCTCGATCAGCGTCATGCCACGAACACGGCGCGGTGCCGATGCGAATGCGTCGGGGCGAAATGCCCGCCTTGAGGCGAGCCCTGCGAATCCATTCGTCAATGACATGCCTGTTCTTATAAGGGACGGAACATCCGAGCGAACAAAATGCCGACGAATGGGCGCGAGTACCTGATCAGTGCCTCGCCCCCCGTCGACAGGCCCGCCGGTGATTTGAATCCCCGTGGGACGCGACAAGCACGTCACTGCCACGTCATCATAATGAGGACGCCGCGCCCATCCATCCTTGGCGCTGCCATCAGGAGCTGCCATAAAAATGTCCAATCAAGCAGGCGCCGGTCACGCACCGGTCCGCAAACTGCTGGTCGCCAATCGTGGAGAGATCTCGATCCGCGTGATGCGCGCGTCCGCCGAAATGGGAATTCGCACAGTCGCGATCTACGCGCATGAAGATCGCTTCGCCCTGCATCGTTTCAAGGCCGACGAGAGTTACCTGGTCGGCAAAGGCGCCAAACCGATCGCCGCCTATCTGGACATCAAGGACATCATTCGCATCGCGCTGGATGCCGGCGCCGATGCCATTCATCCCGGCTACGGCTTTCTTTCCGAGAATCCGGATTTCGCCGAAGCCTGCGCGGCGGCCGGCATCCGCTTCATAGGTCCCGGCCCTACCGTTCTGCGCACGCTGGGCGACAAGGTTTCGGCGCGCACCGCGGCCGAAGCCGCCCAGGTTCCGGTCCTGCCGGCCTCCGGAGCACTCCCGGTCGAGCTGGATGCCTGCAAGGCTCTGGTTGCCAAGGTCGGCTATCCGGTCATGATGAAAGCCAGCTGGGGCGGCGGCGGGCGCGGCATGCGCGTGATCGAGTCCGAATCCGAACTTGGCCCGCAGATGGAGACCGCACGCCGCGAGTCCAAGGCGGCTTTCGGCAACGATGAGGTTTACGTCGAAAAGCTGGTGCGTCGCGCGCGTCACGTGGAAGTGCAGGTACTCGGCGATGTGTACGGCGACATCGTTCACCTGTTCGAACGCGACTGCTCGGTGCAGCGCCGCAATCAGAAGGTCGTGGAACGAGCGCCGGCGCCTTATCTTTCCGCTGAAAGGCGGTCCGAGTTGTGCGAGGCGGCACTGCGCCTTTGCCGCCAGGTTGGCTATTCGCACGCCGGCACAGTCGAATTCCTGATGGACGCGGACACTGACCGCTTCTATTTCATCGAGGTCAATCCGCGCATCCAGGTCGAGCACACGGTGACCGAGGAAGTGACCGGCGTCGATATCGTCAAGAGTCAGATTCTGGTTACGGAGGGCATGCACATCGGCGCGCCCGCACAGGATGCGCGCCCCGGCTTGCCGACTCAGGACCAGGTGCGTCTCGAAGGCCACGCCCTGCAATGCCGCGTCACCACCGAAGACCCCGAAAACGGATTCACACCGGACTACGGGCGCCTGCTGGCCTACCGCAGTCCCGCCGGCCACGGCATTCGTCTGGATGGCGGCACGGCCTATGGCGGCGCGGTGGTCACGCCGTACTACGATTCCCTGCTGGTCAAGGTCACCGCACGCGGCCAGACCACGGGCGACGCGATCGCGCGCATGGATCGCGCCCTGCGTGAGTTTCGAATCCGGGGACTATCGACCAATCTCGCCTTCCTCGAAAACGTCATCAATCACCCGCAGTTCAAATCCGGTGAATGCATCACGCGCTTCATCGACAGCACGCCTGAGCTGTTCGAGTTCACGCCGCGCCGCGACCGTGCGACCAAGCTGCTTCGCTTCATCGGCGAAGTCGTCGTCAACGGCAGTCCCGAGATGAAGGGACGCGAAGCACCTGCCCTGCCGCTGCCCGACCCACGTCTTCCGACACTGCCACGAGGCACACCGGTCCCCAGCGGCACTCGGGACATCCTGTTGCAACGCGGCGCCGCCGGCTTCGCGCAGTGGATGAAGGAACAGGAACAGGTGCTCCTGACCGACACCACCATGCGCGACGCGCATCAGTCACTGTTCGCCACACGCATGCGCACCAAGGATCTGGTGGAAATCGCGCCGTACTACGCGCGGCTGCTGCCGAACCTGCTGTCGATGGAATGCTGGGGCGGCGCCACCTTCGACGTGGCGATGCGATTTCTCAAGGAAGACCCCTGGGACCGGCTCGCGCAGTTGCGCGAGGCGATGCCGAACCTGCCGCTGCAGATGCTGCTGCGCTCGGCCAACGCCGTGGGCTACACCAACTACGCCGACAACGTGGTGCAATACTTCGTCAGGCAGGCTGCGGCCAACGGCATCGACATCTTCCGCGTGTTCGATTCCCTGAATTCCGTCGACAACATGCGTGTGGCCATGGACGCCGTCATCGAAACCGGTGCGGTGTGCGAAGGCACGATTTGCTACACCGGCGATCTGTTCGACCCTGGCCGACAGAAGTTCAATCTCAAGTACTACATCGACATGGCCAAGGCGCTGGAAGCGGCCGGCGCGCACGTCCTTGGCATCAAGGACATGGCCGGCGTGTGCAAGCCGCGCGCGGCGCGTGAACTGGTCCATGCGCTCAAACAGGAAATCGGCCTGCCGCTGCATTTTCATACGCATGACACCAGCGGGATTGCCGCGGCCAGCGTGCTGGCGGCGATCGAGGCCGGTTGCGACGCCGTGGACGGCGCGCTGGATGCGATGTCCGGACTGACCTCCCAGCCCAATCTGGGCTCGATCGCCGCCAGCCTCACGGGCAGCGATCGCGATCCCGGCATCGACCTGGGTTCGATGCAGATGCTGTCGGACTACTGGGAAGATACCCGCCGTTACTACGCGCCGTTCGAGGCCGGGATCCGCTCCGGCACCGCGGACGTCTATCGCCATGAAATGCCGGGCGGCCAGTACACCAATCTGCGCGAACAGGCGCGGGCTCTGGGGCTGGCCTCGCGCTGGTCCGAGGTTTCGCAGGCCTACGCCGACGTCAACCGGATGTTCGGCGACATCGTCAAGGTCACCCCGACCTCCAAGGTCGTCGGCGACATGGCGCTGTTCATGGTCGCCAAGGGGCTGACCCCCGCCGAGGTCGAGGACCCGAATACACCGATCGACTTCCCGGAATCAGTGGTGCAACTGTTCCGCGGCGAACTCGGGCTGCCACCGGACGGCTGGCCGCCAGCCCTGCAGGACAAGATTCTGCGCGGCAAGCCGGCGCTGAACGAGCGTCCCGGGAAAAGTCTGCCAGCGGTGGATCTGGAAGCCGTGCGCAGCGAGGTCGGAAAGGCCCTGGAACGTGAGCTGAGCGATCGCGAACTCGCCTCTCACCTGATGTACCCGAAGGTCTACGCCGATTTTGTGGCACACCAGTCACAGTACGGCGAAGTCGCGCGCCTGCCGACCAGCACGTTCTTCTACGGTCTGCGTGAGGGCGAGGAAATCAGCGTCGAGATCGACCGCGGCAAGGCGCTGATCATTCGACTGCAGGGCCGCGCGGAAACCAGCGCGGGCGAGAAACTGTTCTATGAATTGAATGGCCAGCCCCGTACCGTCAACGTCGCCAAAGCCGGCGCCAAGGCACAGTCCGAGCACCCCAAGGCGGGGGACGGCAATCCCGATCAAATTGGGGCGCCGATGCCGGGCATGATCTCCCGCGTTGCGGTCAAGCCGGGAGATATCGTCGACAAGGGCGAGGTGCTGCTCGCGCTCGAAGCGATGAAAATGGAAACGCTGGTAGCGGCGCCGCATGGCGGCAAGATCGCGCAGGTGCTGGTTGCTCCTGGCAGCGTCGTGTCTGCCAAAGACCTACTGATTGAATTCGAGCCAGTAGCCAAGCCAGGACATTAATTCAACATAGCAGAACAAATGTCGTGCAATCGTCAAGTGATCCAAGTACGCTTGTGCGATCGGTGGCGTCGATGGGCGAAAGCCCGGGGGCTATGGCGGTATCAGTGCCGCGAGGCGCGCCCTTGTCGCGATCAGACTCTGCGCCAAGCGTCCAACGCCGTTTATACTGTGTAGTAATGAGGATTTCCGGATTGAGGAAAGACTCGGGGACTCCATCGCAGACCTGTCAGAAATCCGGTTTCCGGGGGCGTGTCTGCGTGAACATACTTAGCGAACATTCCAGCGCGGTCGGCCTGCATTACTCGACGGGCCAGCAGCATGGAAACAAGATTCGTCCGGGACGCATTCGTACCCATCAGGCGTAGCAAACAGCTTCGTTAATCAGGTGCGTGGAGGAGGGTTCAGTGGCACATAGACAGCGACGGGTGAATCGGCCCGCCTCGTTCACAGCGTTCAGGTTTCGCCTGGCGTTGCGCTCCCCGTTAACGGCCATGCCGCAAGCGGCGCCCCGCAAAATGAATCTCCTGCGTCATGGCCGTTCCCCTCACCCACCGCTCGCAGTCGCGAGCGGCCCCCCCTCTCCCGCAAGCGGGCGAGGGTCGGTCGGCATCACGCCGCGCGGGATTCACGTTACGAAAGCAAGAGTTTCGCAACAGCGTGTGCCTCGTCGCGCGCGTGGATCGACGGCCGTCGATTTCAACACCCCTAATCAAGTGATTCAGTCGGAGGAAAGACGGGTATGAGGTTTACAACGATCGGCGGCGGACAGCGCCATTCCAGCAGACACGGACTTCGTGCCACTCCGTGGTTGGCCACGGTTCTGCTCACACTGTCTCCCCTGGCAATGGCCCAGACCATCGACCAAGTCCTGGAAACCGGCGAAGCGAAGGCAGCCGAAGGCAAGGCCTCGCAGGCCAAGATCGACCAGGTGGTGGACGCCAAGCAAGGCAAGCTGATCAAGTACCGTGCGCTGCTCAAGCAGATCGAAGGGCTTGAGCAGTACAACGAGCAGCTTTCCACCCAGGTGCAGGGCCAGACCGCCCTGATCGAGCAATTCCAGGGCTCGGTGGAGCAGGTCGCCCAGATCGAGCGCCAGATGCTGCCGCTGATCACCCGCATGGAAGGGGCGCTGTCCGACTTCATCGACATCGACCTGCCGTTCCACGAAACCGAGCGTCGCGACCGCATCGGCTACGTGCAGAAAAGCCTCGCGCGGTCCGACGTTTCGGTGGCCGAGAAATTCCGCCAGGTGATCGAGGCCTACCAGATCGAAATGGACTACGGCCGCAAGATCGACGCCTACCACGACATCATCAAGATCGACGGCGAAGACCAGGAAGCCGACATCCTGCGCTTCGGCCGCGTCACCCTGGTCGCCCAGACCCCCGACGCCGGCACCACCGCCGTCTGGAACCGCCAGAGCGAAGCCTGGGAAACCCTGCCGTCGAGCTACCGCAACAGCGTGCGCCAGGGTATCCGCATGGCCAAGAAACAAGCCTCCATCGAGCTCATCACCCTCCCGATCCCCGCCCCGGAGGCCGCCCAATGATTTTTTCCCACACGTCCTCCATGAAGACCTCCCGTCCGGCCCCACGTCTGCTGAGCAGCCTGCTGCTCGGCGCCGCCCTGATCGGGAGTGGCATCAGCCTGCCGGCCGCCGCCCAGAGCGACGACCTGTCCATGCAAAAGCTGCTCAACGAAGTGCGCCAGGGCCGCTCGCGCGACGCCGCCGACAACCAGAAGCGCGAAGCCGCCTTCCGCGCCGACGCCGCCCAGCAGGACCGACTGATCCGCGAAGCCGAGCAGACGATCAACCAGCTCGAAGCGCGCAGCGCCAGCTTGGAAAAGACCTTCAACGCCAACGAGATCAAGGTCGAAGAAGCGCGTGCCCAGCGTAACGAACGCCTCGGCGCCCTCAAAGAACTGTTTGGTCACCTCACCGGCGCCGCCGGCGACCTGCGCAGCCGCTTCAAGAGCTCCATCACCTCCACCCAGTACCCGGACCGACAGGAATTTCTCGAAAACCTCATCGAGAAGATGAACGACGACACCGACCTGCCGACCGTCGCCGAGATCGAGCAGCTCTGGTTTGAAATGCACCGCGAGCTCACCGCCTCCGGCCAGACCGTCAAATACCCGACCCAGGTCGGCACCGACGCCGGCCGCGAAGTCGTGCGCATCGGCCTGTACCAGCTCGTCTCCAACGGCGACTACCTCGCCTACGACGACGCCACCGGCAGCGTCTCCGTCCTGTCGCGTCAGCCCGCCGGCGTCGCCAGCGGTGCCGAAGACCTGCAGGCGGCCGATACCGGCTTCACCCCGGTCGGCATCGACCCCACCGGCGCCGCCGGCGGCGGTTACCTCAAAGCCCTGATCGACACCCCCACGCTCACCGAGCGCTGGCAGCAAGGCCAGATCGTCGGCTACATCATCACCGCCGTCGGCATTTTCGGCCTGCTCGTCGCCATTTGGCGCCTGCTCGCCCTGTCCGCCCTGTCCGCCAAGGTCAACCGCCAGCGCAAGGCCGGCACCGCCAGCGACGACAACCCCCTGGGCCGCGTCATCCTCGCCGGCGAAGCGCATGCCAACGACGACGTCGAAACCCTCGAGCTCAAGCTCGGCGAAGCCATCATCAAGGAACGTCCCGAGATTCAGCGCGGCCTGTCCCTGATCAAGATCATCGCCATGGTCGCCCCGCTGATGGGCCTGCTCGGCACCGTCACCGGCATGATCATCGTCTTCCAGGCCATCACCATCTACGGCGCCGGTGATCCCAAGGCCATGGCCGGCGGTATTTCCAGCGCCCTGGTCACCACCGTGCTGGGCCTGGTCGTCGCCATCCCGATGCTGCTGCTGCACAGCTGGCTGTACGGCCGCTCGCGCGCGATACTGCACGTGCTCGAAGAGCAGACCGCCGGCATCGTCGCCGAACGCGCCGGGCGCTAGCCCGGCGGCAGGAGGGAGAACCGACGATGTTTCTACTGCTACTCGACGCCGAAGCGGCGATCGCGCACTTTTTCGAATCAGGCGGCCCCGTCCTGATCGTGATCGCCGCCGTCACCTTCTTGATGTGGGCGCTGATCCTCGAACGCTTCTGGTATCTCACCGCCCCGTTTCGCGGTGAGCTGGCCGAAGCCCACGAGCGCTGGGAATCGCGGGCCGAGAAAAGCTCCTGGTACGCCGAAGCGATCCGCGGCAAGCTGATCTCCGAGATGCGCGTGCGCATCGAACAGAACCTGCGCCTGATCAAAGTCATGATCGCGCTGTGTCCCCTGTTTGGTCTGCTCGGCACCGTCACCGGCATGATCGACGTGTTTACCGTGCTGTCGATCACCGGCGGCGGCGATGCCCAATCGATGGCCGGCGGCGTGTCACGCGCCACCATCCCCACGATGGCCGGCATGGTCGCCGCCCTGTCCGGCGTCTTCGGCAACATCTACCTATCGCAAGTGGTGCAGAAGCGACGCCAGCGCGTTGCCGAACAACTGCCACCGCACCACCACACCGCCTGAGGTCATCACATATGGCACGTAGCTACGTCACCCCCGACGACGCCGAAGAAGATGCCGCCGTCGACCTGACGCCGATGCTCGACGTCGTCTTCATCATGCTGATCTTCTTCATCGTCACCGCCACCTTCATCAAGGAGACCGGCGTCGAGGTCAACCGGCCCGAAGCCAGCACCGCCGAGCAGAAGGACAACGTCGCCGTGCTCGTCGCCATCAACGCCGACAACAGCGTGTGGATGGACGGCCGCCGGGTCGACGTACTGTCGGTGCGCGCCAACATCGAACGCCTGCACGCCGAAAACCCCAACGGCGGCGTCGTCATCCAGGCCGACGAACTCGCCTCGATGAAGACCTTCACCCAAGTGCTCGATCAGGCCCGCGAAGTCGTGCCCGGCAGCCAGATCGCGCTCGCCACCGACGACCGCTGATCATGCGCCTGGTGCGTGATTCGGCAATGCGGCCGGCGTGCGACATGCGCCGGCCCGTAGTAGGAGAAACAAAATGACGGCTGCAAGTCGGACCCTGCTGGTCCTGCCCCCGGCGGCGCTGGTCACCGCCGCCCTGATCCTGCTGATGGTCAGCCTGATCGAGTTTGCCGACAAGGACCTCGACGACAACAAGCGCATGAAGCTGCCCGACATCGTCATGCCCAGTGCCGAGATCCGCACCCAGCGCCAGATCGAAAAGCCCGACAAGCCCGAGATGGACGACACCCCACCGCCGGACGTGCCGCAGCAGGACTTCGACAGCATCGACGGCGACGCCGCCGTCGGCCAGCTCAGCGCCCCGACCAACGTCAATGCCAATCTCGACCTGAGCATCGGCGCCGGCCTGTCGGTGACCGACGGCGAATACCTGCCGATCGTCAAGGTCGCCCCCAGCTACCCCAGCTCCGCCATGAGCCGGGGCCTGGAAGGCTATGTGATTCTCGAATACACCGTGACCCGGCAAGGCACCGTGCGCGACCCGGTCGTCATCGAATCCAGCTCCAGCCTGTTTGAGCGCTCCGCGATCCGCTCCGCCGAACGCTACAAGTACAAACCCCGCGTAATCGACGGCCAGCCGGTCGAAGTGCCCGGCGTGCGCACCAAGATTTCCTTCAAACTCGCCGAATAGCCCCCGGAGGAACGCCATGACCATCAACCGATTCCTGCCGGTACTGCTGGCCGCCGGCCTGCTGCTGGGCGGCCCGGCGCAGGCTGCCAAGGGCGACAACGTCGCCGGCGCCATCGACGCCCGCACCTTCGACCAGCTCATGGAAGCCCAGGAGCTCACCGAAGCCGGCCAGCACGCCGAAGCCCTCAAAGTACTCGACGGATTAAAAGCCAGCGGCAAGCTCAACGGCTACGCGCAGTCGCAGATGTACAACTTTTACGCCTTCATCTACGCCAACCAGGAGAACTACCCCAAGGCCATCGACGCCTACAAGCAGGTCCTGGGTCTGGAAGACGCCACCGAAGGTCTGAAACTCACCGCCAAATACTCGATCGCCCAGATGTATTTTCAGATCGAGGACTACCAAGCCTGTATCCGCTTCATGGAAGACTGGCTCAAGCAGGTCGACACGCCCACGCCGACCGCACACATCATGCTGGCGCAGGCCTACTACCAGACCGAAGCCTACGACAAGGCCCTGAGCAACGTCTCCACCGCCAGCAAGCTCGAAGCCGCCGCCGGCAAGCCGATTCCCGAATCCTGGCTGCGCCTGACCGCCGCCCTGTACTACGCCAAGAGCGACTACGCCAAGACCGCCCGCGTCTACGAAGAACTGATCCGGCGTTATCCCAAGGTCAGCTATCTCAAACAGCTGGCCGGCATGTACAGCGAACTCGGCGAGGAAAAGAAGCGTCTGGCCGCGTACGACGCCGTCTATGAGCATGGCGCCCTGAGCAAGGAAGCCGAAGTGCTGAATCTGGCCTACATGTACCTGGGCCAGGACGTGCCGTACAAGGCCGGCAAGATCATCGAAGCCGGCATGAACGCCGGCACCATCGACAAATCCGCCAAGAACGTCGAAACCCTGGCCAACGCCTGGGCCGCGGCGAGTGAATACAAGAAGGCGGTGCCGGCGTTGCAGCAGGCGGCGAAGATGTCCGACAAGGGCCTGCTGTACGCCCGCCTGGCCGGCGTGTACTTCGATGCCGGCGAATATGCTGAGGCGGCCCAGGCCGCACGCAGTGCCGACCAGAAGGGCGGGCTCAAGAACAGCGCCTCGAATCTGATGCTGCTGGGCATGGCCAACTTCAACGACAAGCACTACGAGGAGGCCCTGCAAGCCTTCCGGCGGGCCAAGCAGGACAAGAGCAACTACGCCGCGGCCTCCCAGTGGGAGGACTACACCATGGCCGAGATCCAGCGCATCAAGGCCCTGGAACAGGCCAAATTCGAACTGCAGAAGCGCACCGAACAGACCATCCAGGAACAGCAGGACGGGGAGGCTGTCATCGAGATGCGCGACGAGTAGAGCGTCAGCGTCAGCGGGAATGACGTCAGTGCCGTGAGTCGAGCATTTCCGATTCACGGCACAGGGGCGAATCGCTTCACCCGGAACGGTCCATGCATTAACGTTTCCCGGCCGGCAGGCTCACCGGGACGGGGAACCCTATGCACAGCTTTCGCTACTACGATTTCATGGTCGCCGGCATGGTGGCCGTCCTGCTGTGCTCCAACCTGATCGGACCGGCCAAGGTCTGCGCGATCGACCTGCCTTTGCTCGGCGTGTTCAGCTTCGCCGCCGGCAACCTGTTCTTTCCGATCAGCTACATTTTCGGCGACGTGCTCACCGAGGTATACGGCTATTCACGTGCGCGCCGCGCCATCTGGGCCGGTTTCGGCGCGATGGTCTTTGCCACGATCATGAGCCAGATCGTGGTGCGCATGACGCCGGCCGCCAACGAGCCCTACAACGAGGTGCTGCAACCGGCGCTGGAAGTGATCTTCGGCTCCACCCCGCGCATCATCGCGGCCTCGATGATCGCCTACTGGGTTGGCGACTTCGTCAACTCCTTCGTGATGGCGAAGATGAAGGTCTGGACCCAGGGCCGCAAGCTGTGGGCACGCACCATCGGTTCCACCGTGGTCGGGCAGGCCGCCGATTCGCTGATCTTCTATCCGGTGGCGTTCTACGGCGTCTGGAGCACCGACCAACTGGCGGCCGTGGTGGCGTTCAATTTCGTGTTCAAGGTTTCGCTCGAAGCCGTGCTGACGCCGGTGACCTATCTCGTGGTCGGTTGGCTCAAGCGCAGCGAAGGTGTCGATGTCTACGACGCGCACACTCATTTCTCGCCGTTCTCGCTGCGCGACGAGGGTGAACAGCGCAAGTACTGAAGCCAGCGCGAGCCCTTGCTTTCAGTCGAAGCGTACGCAGCTCGGGCTGCGGTCGCGCAGCACGGCTTCCTGCTGGAACTGCTGCCGGTAGGTATGGGTGATCACTTCCACGCGCCGATTGAGCTCCGGCGTGTCCGGATGCAGCAGAGTCAGCACCGAAGACGGTTCGTCGGAGACCACACCGTCGCGGTTGCGCCACTGCCCGTAGGCGTCGGTGACGGTGAGCCCTTCGGGAAACTTGGGGGTAACCACTTCATCGAGGAAAGCCTGCCATTCCTCGTCGCTGATCGACCGGCCACCGGGACGTAGGCGCCCGAAGTAGAGCACCTCGCGCGTCCATCGCTGTTCCGCGCTGTCACAGGCAAAGCCGGGTTCCGGCAGCGCGCGGCTCGGGAACGCGCATGCGCTCAGGGCGGTTGCGCAGAGCAGCCATAGCAGGTGGAGCGCAGCGGGTCGAATCATGGGCTTGGCGCCGATCAGGCCTTGTTGAACACGGGACAGCGTGGACCGCACGGATGATAGTCTTGCAGACCCCCCGCAACCAGGGCCGGGCGCTGAACCCCGGTCCCGACGTATGACGCTTGCCCGATGAAACAACTCGTGCCGTGTCTGCTCGCGCTGTCGTGCATGCTGAGCCCCGGCATCGGCAGCGCCGCCACGCGTGTGCAGATCGAAGGCCTGAGCGGGGACTTGGCGGACAACGCGCGTGCCGCGCTGGCATTGCAGTCGGCGGTGGAGAGCGGCATGGATCATCCCGGCACCTTGCGGCGCTTGTACCGCCAGGGGGACGAGGAGATCGCCAAGGCCTTGCAGCCATACGGCTACTACACGCCCCAGATCGAATCCAGCCTGGACGGGGATTTCCCCGATGCCGTGGCCACGTTCCGGGTATCGCCGGGTGGCCGCACCACGGTGAGCACCGTCGACATGAAAGTCGAGGGCGAGGGACAGGACGATGAATTGCTTCAGGCCCTGATCAAGCGCTTTCCGCTCAAGCCGGGCGATCCGCTGGTTCATGCGCCTTATGAAACCTTCAAGCAGCAGTTTGCGCAGGCGGCGTATGGGCGTGGTTATATCGATGCCGAATTGACGCGCCGCGAGATTCGCATCAATCCGGTGACGCAGCAGGCCGAGATCCTGCTGACGCTCAAGACCGGGCGTCGATTCCGCTTTGGTGAGGTGCGTATCGAACAGGACATCCTGCGTGACGAGGTGGTGCGCCGCTACGTGCCGATCGTGCCCGGAGAATGGTTCGATCCGCAGGTGCTGCTCGACACGCAGTTCGCGCTCAGCGATCTCGATTACTACGCGACGGTGGACGTGCAGCCGCTGCGCCAGCAGGCCACCGACGACCGTGTGCCGGTGCTGATTCATGCGGAGGCGCGCCCGCGTACCCGCTATGACTACGGCATCGGTTACGGCACCGATACCGGCGCGCGGCTGTCCGCCGGCATCGACCGCCGCTGGCTCAACGATCGCGGCCACAAGCTCGAAAGCGATCTCCAGCTGTCCGAGATCAAGAACGTGATCGGCACCGAGTACAGCCTGCCGCTGGGCACCAAGGCCGGTGAAAAGCTGAGCTTTCCGGCGGCCTACACCGAGGAACAGTTCGAAACCGGCAACAGCACCAAGTACAGCGTCGGCGCCAGCTTGTCGCGCATTCCCGGTGACTGGCAGCGGCGCCTGTACCTGAATTTCGAGCATGAGGAATTCGATTCCGGCGAGAGCCTCGAAAGCACCAACCTGCTGATGCCCGGCGTGGCGCTGAATCGCAGCGAACTCAATGACGAGATCTATCCGACACGCGGCTGGTACTTTTTCGTGGACACGCATGGCGCCCACGAAAGCGTGATTTCGGACACCAGTTTCGTCCAGGCCAGCACCCTGACTCGTGGCGTGTTTCCACTCGGCGAGCACACCCGGTTTCTGGCGCGCGTGGAATACGGCGCAACCTGGGTCGACGACTTCGGTGTGCTGCCGTCCTCGCAGCGCTTCTTCGCCGGCGGTGACCAGAGCGTGCGCGGTTACGGCTATCAGTCGATCGGTCCGCGCAACGAGGATGGCGACGTCGTCGGCGGCCGTTATCTGGCCACTGCCAGTGCCGAGGTGGAGCGGCTGATCTGGGGCAACATCGGGCTCGCCGCGTTCTATGACATCGGCGGCGCCGACAACAATCCACTGCCCACGCTGTACAGCGGCGTCGGCCTGGGTTTTCGCTACCGTTCGCCGATCGGCATCATCCGGCTCGATCTGGCACATCCGCTCGACGGAGATTCCAGCGGCATCCGCATCCACTTCGGTATTCGGGTGGGCCTGTGAAGAAAACCACAGCACCCAATGCCCCGATGAGCCGTGCGCAGCGACTGCGCCGCTGGGCTGCACGCAGTTGGTACATTCTCGCGTTCGGATTCAGCGCGATGCTGGCGCTGAGTCTGGGCTTGACGCTGTGGCTGCTGAGCACCGAGGCCGGCTTGCGCAACGCCCTGGCCGTGGCGCGTCAGTTCACCGGTGGCGCACTGACGGTCGAGCAGGTCGAGGGCCGCCTGCTCACGCCGATGCATCTGAGCGGCGTCCGCTACCGGTCCGGGGGGCTGGAGGTCGAGGTCGACGAGGTCGATCTGGCGATGGACCTGTCGCAGATTCTCAGACTCAATGTGGTGGTCCGCACACTGGAAACCTCGGGTGTGCGCGTCAAGCTGGCGCCGCCGAAACCCGAAGAACCGGCCCCCGAGCCCGGTCAGCCACCCGACCTGCGTCTGCCGCTTGGTGTTTTCGTCGGCAAGGTCTCGATCGACGATCTGGCCATTCGCAGCGCCGAGGATGCGGAGCTGTTTGCCCTGAAGCACGGCGAGCTGTTGGGGCACTGGAATCGCGACGACATTCGCATCGAGACGCTGCAGCTGGTGCATGAGGAATACGGCGAAATCGGTTTGAGCGCGCAGGCTACGGCGCTCGCCGACGGCGTGCAGATCGATGCGCTGGGCGTGACGGGCCCGGGCAGTCTGTCGCTCGCCGGCCGAGTCGGATTGAGCGCACAGGCCGACAACGATCTCACCGTGAATTGGAGCGATCTGCACTGGCCGCCGCAGGGCGACCCCAGCATCACCAGCCCGGATGGCCGGCTCAACGTTCAGGGGACCTGGACCGCGCTGAGTTTCGACGCCGACGCCGGAATCGGACCGCAGGCGCGCGTCACCGCAAACGGGAGTTGGTCGCCGGACAACATCGATGCGCACCTGGCCTGGACCGATCTGGCCGATTTCAAGAATCCGGCCCAGTCGATCTGGCGCAGTAAGCGCGGGCGTCTGGACGTGACCGGTGTGCCCGAGGACTACCGTTTCGAACTGAACGGGGAGCTGGTGGCGCGTGAGCTGCCGGGCAGGATCGCCGGTGAGGGTCAGGGCAATCTGCAAGGCCTGCATTTGCAGCGCTTTGTCCTTGAAGCCCTGCAGGGTTCCTTGACCGCCGAGGGCGATGTCGCCTGGAACCCCGAAGTCAGCGCCCAGCTGAGCCTGCGCGCCCGCAAGCTGGACCCTTCGGCGATCCTCGCCGGCTGGGCCGGCAGCATCAACGGCGATGTGGATTTCAGCCTGACGATGCCGCAACAGCAGCCGGACGCCCGCTTTACGGTGGCGATCAACGACTCGGTGCTGCGCGACCGGCCGCTGTCGCTGCAGGCGCAGGGGCGCTACAGCGGTGATGCGCTCAATCTGCAGCAGGTGGAGCTGCACAGCGGCCGCACCACATTGACGGCCAGCGGCCGCGCCACGGCGCCCTTCGACCTCAAGGCCGATCTCGACAGCCCCAATCTCGAAGCCCTGTGGCCGGGGCTGGGCGGTCGCGCGAGCCTGCAGGCCAGCCTGCAGGGCGAGCTGCCGATCCCGAGGCTTCAGCTGCACGGTCAATTCGACGAGGTGGCCTATCAGGCCTACCGCCTGGCCAGCGCCAGCATCGACGCGGAGGTCTATCCGAAGCGGCCGATGACGGTGCGGCTGGATGCCCGCGGCATCGACGTCGGCGAGTCGATCGACAGTCTCGGCCTGACGCTGGACGGCCCCTTGGCCGATCATCGCCTGCAACTCGACGTGCTGACCGGCAGGGGCACGGTCTCGATGGCGATGGCGGGCGGCTACCAGCCGCAGGCGCAGCGCTGGGACGGAAATCTGCAGGCCCTGAGTGTGGCGCCCGGCAAGGCGCCGCCGTGGACGCTGCAGGCACCGGCGCCGTTGACACTGTCGGCGCGCGAAGCCGGGATCGAACGTGCCTGTCTTGGCGGAGACGGCGGCGAAGCCTGCCTGAGCGCGAACTACACCCCGGACGCGACGCAGGCGTCCGTCGACCTCAGCCGTTTCGCTCTGGAATACCTGCGCCCCTTGCTGCCCGAGGACTACGCCTTCCGCGGCGAACTCAGCGGGCAGGCTGACATCAGCCTCGCAGGCAGCGCCTTGCGCAGCGCCAATGTGGACCTCAAGACCACCGAATTGCGTCTACGTGTCGGCGCCACGCTGCTGCAGTTGCAGCCCAGCACGCTGGTCGCGCACGAGAACGAGCAGGGGCTGGATGTCGATACCCGGATCAATCTCAGCGAGGGTTCGATCACGCTGCAGGCGCATGCGCAGCCCGGCGAGGTTCTGGCCCAGCGCGCCCTCGAAGGGCGCCTTGCGATCAATGTTCCGGACATGGCGGTTCTGGAACGGGTGTCGCCGGAAATCGGCGAAGCCAAGGGCGCCTTGAACGGCGCCTTCGAACTCGGTGGCACCTTGGGGCTGCCGGCCGTGAACGGCAAGCTGGCGGTCGATGACGGTTCCATCCGGTTGGAAACGCCGGGCATCGTGCTGAGCAATCTGCAGGCCGAGGTTCGCGGCACCAGCACCGGCCAGGTTCAGCTGGCGGTCTCGGCCGAATCGGGCAAGGGCACGCTGGAGATCGGCGGGGACATCGATTTCGCGGCGAAGCCACTGGTGGCGGATATCCACATCGGTGGCGATCGATTCCAGGCCGCGAACACGCCGGTCGCCAAGGTCTGGATCGATCCCGATCTGAACGTGCGGCTCGGCGCCGAGGGGCTCGATATCCGCGGCAGCGTCGGCGTGCCGCAGGCGCTGGTCACGCCGGAGCGCTTCAAGGGCGGCGGCGCGACTTCGCCGTCGTCCGACCAGATCCTTCTCGAAGGCGATGGTAGCGAGCCCGAACCGGCACTACCGATTCACGCCGAAGTCACCGTCAACTTGGGAGACAAGGTCCGCTTTGAAGGTTACGGACTGGAATCGCGCTTCAGTGGTTCGCTGACCGTCATCGAACAGCCCGGAAAGCTCACCTCCGCACGCGGCCAGATCAGCATGGTCGACGGCAAGTACCAAGCCTATGGGCAGGATCTGACGATCGAGACCGGCCGCCTGATCTACAGCGGCGGACCGGTGGTCGACCCGGCGCTGCAATTGCGCGCCTCGCGCCAGCCGCGCGACAACATCACCGTGGGCGTGATCGTGCGCGGCACGCTGGGCCAGCCGCAGTTCAGCCTTTACTCCGATCCCTCGTCGATGACCCAGCAGGAGCAATTGTCGTGGCTGGTGCTGGGGCGTGGTCTCTCCAGCGGCGGCAGTGACGACGCGGCGCTCGCCAATGCGGCGCTGTCGCTGGGCCTCAAGGGCGGGCAATGGTTCGCCGAGAAGATCGGTGGCGGCATCGGTCTGGATGACCTCAGCGTGGGTTCGGAGCCCGGCCAGACCGCCGATCAGGCGCAGCTCACGATCGGCAAGTACCTGTCACCCAAGCTCTACGTCAGCTACGGCGTCAGCCTGTTCCAGCCCGGCCACACCTTCAAGCTGCGCTATGACCTCGGCAAGGGCTTCTCGGTCGAGACCGAGTCTGGGGTCTACAGCGGTGGTGATCTGCTGTATTCGATCGAGAAATGATGGGATCGTGAGGCGTGAGGCTGGATGGATTGGCATAATATGCCAATCACACTATGCTCCGACTGTTCTCATCGCAGAAACCGACGACCATGCCGACACGTAATGTAGTACTCAGCGAACGCCAACATGAGCTCGTCGAAGTCCTGGTCCAATCAGGACGCTACCAGAACGCCAGTGAAGTGCTGCGTGAAGGCCTGCGTCTGATCGAACAGCGAGAAAGGCTCGAAGCCGCCAAGCTCAAAATGCTGCAGGACGCGGCCAACAAGGGCTGGACCGACATCGCTGCCGGCCGCTACACGGATCTCGCCGACGACCAGCTTGAAGACTTCATCGGACAACTGGGGCTGCAGGCGGCCGGTCGGGGGTAGACGGCGGTTTGATGGCAGGTTATCGGCTATCCGCCGCGGCGCAAGCCGACCTCATCAATATCCTGGCCTGGATACACGAGCGGTTTGGCGAATCGGCGCGTGAGCGATACGAGGCCTTGGTCGTGGCCGCCTTGCGTGACATTGCTGCCCAACCGGATCGGGCTGGCAGCATCGAACGCCCGGAGCTTGGCGAAGGTGTCCGTTCCTGGCACTTGCGTCTGAGCCGGGAACGCGCACGCCTAGCAGTCTGTCGGACTTTCCTCTGCGTCGGCGCTCAAGCTTTCGGTGCGATTATTGCATCACAAAGCATTGATATAATGAAGATTTAGGGGGCTTGTATGGCAACCAAATTCATCTCGGTGGATCGCGACACGGACT